>DATGJE010000202.1:0-2813 GCA_035295305.1 Candidatus Acidiferrales bacterium
ATACTCGGGCGCGTTAATTCGTGACGATGAACGAATCTGTTCGGGGGGAAAGCATGCGCAGACGGATCGCGGTCGTGGCGGTGATGTTCGTGGTGAGCGGCTTAGCGTTCGCTTTCGCGGCGCATGAGCTGCGGCCCGCGCGAGCGCAGGACGCGGCGTCGGCGTCGGCTGAGTATGACGTTGTGATTCGCAACGGGCACATCATCGACGGTACCGGCTCGCTGTGGTACGCGGGCGACGTTGGTATACGCGACGGACATATCGCGGCGATTGGGAATTTATCGCAGGCGCATGCGAAGCAGGTGATTGATGCGGCGGGACGCGTGGTCGCGCCGGGGTTCATCGACATGCTCGGGCAGTCGGAAATCACGATGCTCGTGGATCCGCATGTGCCGTCGAAGATATTTCAGGGAATCACGACAGAAATCACGGGCGAAGGCGATTCGGTCGCTCCGCAGACCGATGCCACCTTGAAGGATTTTCATACCGAATACCAACATTACGGAATTACGCCGGACTGGCGGACGTTCACGCAATATTTTGCACGGTTGCAGAAGCAGGGAATGGGAATCAACCTGGGGACGTATGTCGGCGCGACGCAGCTTCGCCGCTACGTAATTGGCGATGCGGACCAGACGGCAACGCCGGAGCAACTTGAAAAGATGAAGGCACTGGTGGCGGAGGCGATGCGCGAAGGCGCGATGGGACTGTCGACGGCGCTGCAATATCCGCCCGCGCCGTACGCTTCGACTGAGGAACTGATTGCGCTTGCGTCGGTGGCCTCGCAATATGGCGGGATTTACGCCACGCACATGCGAAACGAAGGCGACGGAGAAATGGCGGCGCTCGCGGAGACGGCGCGAATCGCACGCGAAGCGCACATCGGTGTGGAAATCTTTCACCTGAAGACAGCAGGCAAACGCAACTGGGGAAAAATGCCGCAGGTCGTCGCGTTCATCGACAAGCAGAGGAGTGAAGGGCTGGACATCGAAGCCGACACGTATGCCTATACGGCGTGGAACAACGATCTGGCGGCATTCATGCCACCCTGGGCACACGATGGCGGTGACGCGAAATTGATCGCGCGGCTGAAAGATCCGGCTACGCGCGCACGGATTCGCAAGGATATGCAAACGCCTTCCACTTCGTGGGACAACGAATGGCAGGAAATCGCGGGGCCCGAGGGCGTTCTTATCAGCTCGGTACAAAATCCTGAGCTGCTTTCACTGCAGGGGAAAACGCTCGCCGACGTTGCGAAGATGTGGCACGAGGATGCGATTGACGCGCTGTGCGATTTGCTCATTAAGGACAATGCGTTCACGAATGTTTCCGTGTTTGGAATGACGGAGCCGGACGTGGAGCTGGCGCTCAAGCAGCCGTGGGTTTCGATTGACAACGATTACGGCGGGATGTCGCCGACGGGGCTTCTGGGAAAAGAACACGCGCATCCAAGAGCGTATGGTACGTTTCCGCGAATCATCAGGAAATTCGTGCGCCAGGAGCATTTGCTGACGCTGCCAGAAGCGATTCGGAAGTTTTCGGCATTGCCGGCGCAGCGAGAACATTTGACGGATCGCGGAGTGCTCAAGAAAGGCATGTGGGCGGACGTGGTCGTGTTCGATCCGGCGAAGGTGCACGACGTGGGAACATACGAGAAACCGAATCAGCTTTCCATGGGGATGGATTACGTGCTTGTGAACGGCGTGCCGGTGATCGCGGATGGAACAATGACGAACGCTTTGCCGGGCAAAGTTTTGCACGGACCGGGTTATAAAAGCAGTGGCGAGTGAAGAGGGACCAGTGGTGAGCCGGGGCGAGTGACCTGCATCGCGGCTGAATTGTTGACGAGCAAAAGGTGGGACGCTCGAATGCTTGGCGCGGTAGAATTGTGTTGAGGTGATGGCGATGCGAATCATCCGGCTGCTTCCGGCAATTTTCCTAATTTTTATTTCGACTTCATTCGTGCGTGCGGCGGATCGCCCTGTTCATTTTCATGCGCGGCGAGCGAGGGCGCAAAGCAGCGGGCTGGGAAGCGTGAGTTTTCCGATTTCGTGCGCGCCGTCAGTGCAATCCACGTTCAACCAGGGCGTCGCGCTGTTGCATTCATTTCAATATCAGGAGGCGGAGCAGACGTTCACGCAAGTGGCGCAGCAGGATCCACAGTGTGCGATGGCGTACTGGGGGGAGGCAATGTCGCTGTATCACCAGTTGTGGGACTGGCCGAGCGCGGACACGCTGAAGCAGGGGTTGCAAGACACGATCCAGGCGCAAAAACTGCGCGCGCAAACGGATCGCGAGCGGATGTACATCGTGTCGGCGGGCGTCTTCTTTCAGGACAACGCGAATCTGAGCCGCGCGTCGCGCGTGAAGGCATATTCAGATTGGATGAACAGGATTTTTACGAAGTATCCCGACGATGTGAATGCGGGCGCGTTCTACGCATTGTCGCTGATTCCCTGCAGGGAAAGAAAGCGGATGAGCTGGCAAATCGAAAACAGGCGATCGATATTTTGAATAAATTGATGGCTGTTGCGCCCAATAATCCAGGCGTCGTGCACTACCTGATTCATGCCGCGGATACGCCGGAACTGGCTTCGCAGGGACTGGAAGCGGCGCGGCGTTACGCAAAGATCGCCCCGGATTCTTCGCACGCGTTGCACATGCCTTCGCATATTTTTGTGCGGCTGGGATTGTGGCAGGAGGCGATTCAGTCGAATCTGGCGGCTGAAGCGGCGGCGGCGAAGGCTACGCAGGCGGGGCAGGCCGATGCGAGTTACCAATTCCATGCGATGGATTTTTTGGACTACGCGTAT
>DATGJE010000203.1:0-2308 GCA_035295305.1 Candidatus Acidiferrales bacterium
ATGTCCACGCGTAAGCCATGAAAATCAGCCGCGATGATGTGCTGTACGTCGCCGAGTTGGCGAATCTCGAGCTGAACGAATCGGAAGTGGAAACGTTTCGCGGACAGCTCGACGCCATCCTCACCTATATCGACAAACTCAAACAGCTCGACGTTTCCGCAGTCGAACCAATGGCGCAAGTGCTCCAGTCCGCGGCGAGCCCTGATGGAGCGCTGCGCGACGATGTTGTCCGCAAATGCAATATTGCGGACGCGATTCTCGAACAAGCCCCGGAAGCCAAGAAGCCGTACTTCCGTGTTCCCAAGGTGATCGAACGGTGAGCGCCGCGAATACCTGGACGGTTTCCGCGGTTCGCGAGGCGCTCGAAGCGAAAAAACTTTCCGCACGCGAACTTGTGGCGGAATTTTATGCGCGCATCGAAGAGAAAAATCCGGAATTGAATGCGTTCCTGACACTTTCGCCGGAGCGCGCCTATGCGCAAACGGACCGCATCGATGCGCTGCGCGCGCGCGGCGAGAAACTCCCGCCACTGGCCGGTGTTCCTGTGGCAATCAAGGATGTGATCAGCACGCGCGGCATTCGCACCACGTGCGGCTCGCGCATCCTGGAAAATTACGTTCCGCCTTATGACGCAACCGCGGTAGAAAAACTCGAATCGGCAGGCGCGGTTATTTTAGGAAAAACAAACTGCGACGAATTTGCGATGGGGAGCTCGAACGAAAATTCCGCCTACGGTCCGGTGCGGAATCCAGTCGCGACAGATCGAGTACCAGGAGGTTCGAGCGGCGGTTCGGCAGCGGCGGTCGCGGCGGGACTGGCCGTGGCCGCGCTTGGGACAGACACGGGCGGGTCGATTCGCCAGCCGGGAGCGTTCTGCGGAATTCCCGCGATGATGCCCACTTACGGACGCGTGTCGCGATATGGATTGATCGCGTTCGCGTCTTCGCTTGACCGCATCGGGCCGTTTGCAACAACCGTGCGCGACGCCGCGGCAGTGCTTTCAGTGATCGAGGGCCATGACGCGAATGATTCGACGTCAGCCGCCGTGCCGCAATCTGATTATTTCGAGGAAATGGAAAAGCCGATTCGTGGAATGCGCATTGGCATTCCGGGCGAATATTTCGGCGAAGGCATGGATCCGGAAGTGCGCGCGAAAATAGAAGCGGGCATCGAACTGATGAAGCGAATGGGCTGCCAACCGGTTGCGTTGCGGATGCCGCACACGGAGTATGCGATTGCGACCTATTATATTGTCGCGACCGCCGAAGCGAGCTCGAATCTGGCGCGCTTCGATGGAGTGCGCTACGGCCTTCGCGTTCACGGCGATTCGCTGCGCGAGATGTACAAGAAAACGCGCGGCAGAGGATTCGGCCCAGAAGTAAAACGGCGGATCATGCTGGGAACCTACGCACTTTCTTCGGGCTATTACGACGCGTATTATCTGCGGGCGCAAAAAGTTCGCACGTTGATCGCGCGCGATTTTCTGCTGGCATTTGAAAAGGTCGACGCCATCGTGACGCCCACCTCGCCCACAACGGCGTTCCGTCTGGGCGAGCGGACAATGGATCCTCTGGCAATGTATCTCGCTGATATATATACAGTTACTGGATCATTGGCAGGAATCCCTGGGATTTCCATTCCGTGCGGGACGACATCAGCTCGACTGCCCGTCGGTTTGCAGATCTTCGGCCCGCGATTCGCTGAATCTCGAGTGTTGCAACTGGCCCTTGCGTTTGAGAAGGCAGGCGGCTTCTCTATCTGAGTTGCGAGCGGCACATCTCCTCAAAATCGTATCCATACCGAAAACTGTAGAAACATCCAGCAGATGGGCAAAAGATTTGCCCTCGTTACGTATTACGCGGGAATCACCTTGCGCGGAAAGAACGTCCCGGAATCTCGGTAACCTACAGCATTGGTGTGGCTTAGTAGAAGGACACCCCGAAGCCAAAGCTAAGAATTTAATTTGGAACGATTCGTGCTCGAAATTTGATGGGGATGGGCCGATAAGTCGGTTAAGCTTATCGAGAAGGAAAGAAAAAGTGGTCACCATTCGATCAGGCCAGAAACAGTTCACCGAAGACGAGGTATCCCGCCTCACGGGAATCTGCTTGGATCACCTCCGCAGTTGGGCACAGAGCAGGCAGGTCGGTTCGCTGATTCGCGCCGCCGAAGCTGCCAGCGCCGGGGCCGAGAAGTGGCTGTTTTCGGATTCGGAGCTCATGATTGTAAACGTCCTCTGTCCGCGCTGCCAACACTAGCGCGCGCCGTTTGGACCTTCGTTCGCGATCTTCCCACTACTTTTGTGTTC
>DATGJE010000204.1:0-2914 GCA_035295305.1 Candidatus Acidiferrales bacterium
GCCAGCCGTCTTACCAGACCACGGCTCGGAGGGCGAATGAGGGGCAGAAAAGGGATTTCCATCCTGGCAGCGGCGCTTTCGCTGTCGTTCTTGGCCGCTGCGGGTTGCGAAGACACCGCGAAGCACACGGTTCAGGTGCGCCAACCGGCTCCCACGCCCCAGTCACGGACCTCAACCGCCGCCAACATTGGTGCGCTTCCCTTCCCAGAGCATTCTCCTGACTTGCAAGCGCTAGTGGTCGCCCCCCATCCGGCAGTTGATGCCCTCATTGAACAGGTGCAAGCCACCTACGACGCAGGACAGCAGGCATATCAGGCCGGCCAGCTCGACGTGGCGCGCAAGGATTTCAATACAGCCCTCGACCACCTGATGAAGAGCGGCCTCGAAGCCACAGGCGATCAACGTTTGCAGGAACTCTTCAACCGCATCGTCGACACCATGCAGAATTATGAGATGGAGGCAGAGCAGAAAGACGAAGCGGTCGCCGACGACAGTCAACAAGATGACATGGACAATGCCGACGCGACCGACGACACGCAAGCGGTCGCCCAGCCTGAATCCACTGCTCCCATCGAAGAAATTGCCAACATGGAAAGCCTCCCGGCCACGGACCCGCGTCTTGCGGCGATGGCCGAAAAGGAGCTGATCAGCGTAGGGCACGACCTCCCGCTGACTGTCAATGCGTCCGTGCTTCAGTATTTGAGCTTTTTTGAGTCGCCGCGCGGACGCGAAATCGCTGAACTCGGCCTGCAGCGCGCCGGCCGCTATCGCGCCATGATCGAGTCCACCTTGAAAAAGGAAGGCGTGCCCCAGGATTTGATTTATCTTGCGCAGGCTGAATCGGCATTCAAGCCGCGAGTTGTTTCCAGCATGGGTGCGCGCGGGATCTGGCAGTTCATGCCTTACACCGGAGAAGAGTACGGGCTCAGCCGCGATTACTGGGTTGACAAGCGTGACGATCCCGTCGCCGCCACGCGCGCCGCCGCCGAGCACTTCCGCGATCTTTACCAAATGTTTGGCGACTGGTATTTGGTGATGGCTGCATACAATTCAGGCCCGCTCAATGTGGCCCGCGCCGTCGAGCGCACCGGCTACGCCGACTTCTGGGAATTGCAGCGCCGCAACGCGCTCCCCGAACAAACAAAGAATTACGTGCCCATCATTTTGGCGCTCACCATGGTCGCCAAAGATCCATTGCTCTACGGCATCCACGTCGATCCGGATCCGCCGCTAAAGTTCGACACGGTCTCGCTGAACCATTCAATCAGTCTGCGCCTTGTCGCGGACGCCACGAATGCGAGCCTTGACGACCTTCAGGCGCTGAATCCCCAACTCGTGCGCGGCATCACGCCGAATCAGCCCGGATTCAACTTGCATGTCCCGGAAGGAACTGGCCCGGAACTGCAAAAAGAAATCGCGACCATTCCTGCGGACAAGCTCACCATCTGGCGCATTGCCAAACTGCAGTCCGGACAAACGCTGGGTGAAATTGCGCGGCAGTATCATGTAACCGTCGCGTCGCTCGAAAATGTAAATGTCATCGACGCGAATGATCCGCCGGCGGTTGGGACAGAATTAATTGTTCCCACGGCGCCGCCACGAGCGCGCCTGGTCCACTATCGCGTTCGTCGCGGAGACACGCTGGAGGGCATTGCTTCACGCTTCGACGTCAGCGTCAGCGAACTTCAACGCTGGAACCGTCTCCGCACGGAACGCACGCCGCACGGCCGCTTGCTGCGCATTTACGAGAATTCGTATCCTGGCGCGGCTCCGATTCATGCCACGGTCTCGCGTCGCACGCGTCCAAACCAACCAGTAGCAGCAACTGTGCGCAAAACATCCCAGAAAATGTCGGGCAACCGGCCCGTCGAGCATCGCGTGCTTCCCGGTGAGACGTTGTGGTCCATTGCGCACACGTACGGCACAACCGTGGCGGCTTTGAAGCAGGAAAATCGATTTTTGGCTAGCCGCGAGCTCAGGGCAGGCGACCGCCTAACCGTAGGGCCGCCGCAGTAAGTTGCTGCAATTCAGCATGTTACGATAGTCCTCAATCTTCGGTCTGGCCGGTTTCCGCAACGAGCCAGCTCCATCCACCTCGAGCCCCTGACTTTTGCGCCTTGACAAACTTCCGGCTCTGCGATTAAAACAAAGCCAGTGGGAAAGACAGCCGCCGAGCTCTTTACCCCGCGGAGGAAATATGTTCGACGCCAAGTTCCATGAAGAGGAAGAAGACAACGAGCTCCCCGGCTTTGAAGAAGAGGAAGAAGAACAGGGCGAGCTCGGCGGTGATGAGCACGAAGAAACCGCCGAAGAGGTAGTCGAAATCGAAGTGGGGGCCGACGACGACGCCGAAGAAGCCGAACACCCCGCAGCTGCTCGCACGCCTGGCCGCGCTCCGGCGAAGCCCGCGCCCAAGAAAAAAGCAAAGGCTAAAAAGTCCGCCAAGGCCAAGAAGCCTGCGAAGAAGAAAAAGTCCGCGCCGAAAAAGAAGGCCAAGGCGCGCCCGAAGAAAAAGTCCCGCCGCCGGTAGATACCGGCAACACGGTCATTCGTTTTTTGTGCCAGCGGTTTGGATTCCCCGCTGGCACTTCTTTTTTACCGCGTGCCAAGCGTGACGATGCGGAGAGGCGTGTCTTCCCCGAGTCATTGTTATTAATTACTGCGCGTTGATCACCGCATCCTGCGAGGTGGCGGCTCGGTTGTCGCGAGTCGCGCGCATCACACCCGTCTGATCCGTGTAAAAACTTCGGTAGCCATAGTTCCTCGGCACGGCAACAAGGGAATAGGAATGGGCATTGCCGTCCGCATCGATTTGCCCCGGCGTATACCGCAGCCCGTAGCCCCCGGACATCGCTTGCTGCGCCGCTTGAACCGCGGGCTCGCCCAGGGTTTCCAGCGTCGAGGGAAATGAACC
>DATGJE010000205.1:0-5289 GCA_035295305.1 Candidatus Acidiferrales bacterium
ATTCCCTGCCCTCCGCCGATGCACGCTGTCGCCAGACCATAACGCTGATTGCGCCGCCGCAATTCGAGCAGCAGCGTAAGGACCAGCCGCGTGCCCGTTGCGCCGAGCGGATGGCCAAGCGCAATTGCTCCGCCGTTGACGTTCGTCTTGTCGCGATTGAGGCCCAGCACTTTCTCGACAGCGAGATATTGCGGCGAGAATGCTTCGTTCACTTCGATCAAATCAATTTGATTGAGCGTCAACCCGGCGAGCTCCAGAGCCTTGCGCGTGGATGGAACGGGACCGATACCCATCAGCTTCGGCTCGACTCCGGCTGTGGCCCACGAAATAATCCTGCCAAGCGGTTTCCATCCGCGCTCCTTCGCAACCTTTGCGTGCGTCAAAACGACGGCCGCGGCGCCATCAACGATTCCGCTGGCATTCCCGGCAGTGACGATTCCATCTTTGCGAAATGCGGGCGGCAGCGCCGAAAGAATCTCCATCGTCGTCTCGGGGCGGCGATGATCGTCCTGCGAAACCATATGCGCTTTCTTGCCCTTGCCGACTTCGACGGGAACAATTTCTTCTTTCATTCTGCAGGCGCGAAACGCGGCCTCCGCCGCTTGCTGGCTGCGCAAAGCGTATTCGTCGGCCGCTTGGCGCGTTATGGCATGTTCGAGCGCGAGATTTTCGGCAGTGTCAGACATGGTGCAGCCGCTGATCGGATCGTAAAGGCCGGACATCAACGAGTCTTCGAGCTTGCCTTCGCCGAGCCGGAAACCCGTGCGTGCCCCGCGAATTACATGCGGGCATTGCGTCATATTTTCCATTCCACCGGCGAGAACTGTTTTCGCTTCGCCGAGAAGAATACGTTGCGCCGCCTGGCTGATCGATTCAACGCCGGAGCCGCAAAGCCGGTTCACGGTGACGGCGGGTGTTTCAATTTTGAGGCCCGTCTTCAATCCGACGTGTCGCGCGCCATAAATTGCGTCCGCGCTCGTCTGCATTACGTTGCCAAATACCACGTGTTCGATCTCGTCGGGAGCGACGTTCGAGCGCTTGACTGCTTCTTTCGCGGCGGCCACGCCCAAATCAATGGCGGTGACGCCTGCAAATTCGCCGTTGTAGCGCGTCATCGGCGTGCGCGCTCCGGCGAGAATCACCACGTCCGTGGGAAACATGATTCCTCCTCGATATACGGCTCTCTGTATGAATTAATTCGATTGTGGCGCGGCCAGCGTGACCACTGCGTTGCCGCCGCGGTGTCTGATTTCGTCCAGCCCGACTTCCGCGCGATTGATCCATTCCGTCACACGATCTTCGTTCTCGTCCGCCGCGCGCGCACCGGCATCGGCCACCACCGCGCTCAAACTCACCGCGGCTCCCGCCCAGGAGGGCCGTACCTTCGCCGCAGCCTGTCGCAGTTTTTCCGCGAACGGCTCCCCTTTTTCGCGCGACGTGTCCGGTAACACAAACGCCAGAGACCACGCGGTGTACTTCACTCCCAGGTCTCCCTGGCGGATCAACGGTTCGAGAGCGCACGCCACCTGGTTCATGTAAGCTTCAAGGACCGCATCGCCCTCCTGCCGCAATATTTCCGCACCGCGGTCCAGTTGCAAGATCACAAGGGTGAGCGGCGTACCCTGCACGCGCGAGCGTTTCGATTCCGCCAGCAAGCAATCAATGTAAGCTCCGCGTCCAAGCAGCCCCGTTTTTTCATCCGCCACGGCGAGCGTGCGGACCAGCGAACGCAGGCGCGTGTGATTCACAGAAATCATCACCTGGTCGCCGACTGCTTGCAGAAAATAGCTTTCGTTCGCTTTCCATTGGCGCGACGAGGCATCGCCAATAAATAACACCCCGGCCGCCGCTTGCGTATCCTTATCCGTCAGCGCCACGCCCAGGACCGTCTCCACATCCAGCTCTCGCAGATCGCGGAGCTGCTCGGAGGTGGTTGAGATGCCCCCGATTGCATCCTGACGCGAATTCGAAAGCCCCGTAGCGATTTTCGGCAGCACACCGGCGCCCGCCGGCTTCAATCCGGGCGACGCATATTCCGCGGTCATCTGCGGCGCTTCGCCTGGCGCACCAATCACCGCAACGCAGCGGCGCACACCGAGATACTTGCCGATTTCGCGCACGGCCGTGCCGAGCACTTCGCGCGGAGTGACTTCCCGGTACATTAAACGCGTGATTTCAGCGATTTCCGCCAAATCCCGATGGGTGTCCGCCGCCGAGGAAACACTTGGGGCAGCCGGTGCTGGCGCGGTAGAGGCCGACTTAGCGCGCGTGTGCGTTCCTTTGGGCCACCAGTTCGCGCGTTCATAGAGCGCCCGCAAACGCTCGTTGCGTTCCTCGTAGCCGGGAAACTGCTCCGCGATTCGTTCGAGACGCTCTGTCGCTTTGCCCTGCAGCGAGTACTGAAGGAAAATTTCAGCCTGAACGATCAGGTCGTCCAAGGCGCGCTGCGATTTTTCTTCTTCGGTCGCGGGTGCGCGCGCCGCATCGCCAATCCCGCCAGTTCCGAGCGAAGCCGATGACTGCGCGCTCCCGGAAGCTTTTGCCGCGCGAGCATTAATGCTGCGTAGAAATGACGCGCTCGCTTTGCCCTCGAGCTTCGAAATACGTTCGTGAATGCGATAATCGTAAGGATCGATTTCAACCAGGCGGTCAAGAGCTTCGCACGCCGCCGGAATTTTATTGCCTTCGATATCCAGATCAAATAACCGAACGAGTGCGTCGAAGTACTTCACTTCGCGATTCATGGCATCGTATAGCTTGGCCGAGAATTCCGCGAGGGCGAGCGACTTCGGATTCGCGTCCACCAGCTGATCGACTGATGAAGCGAAACTGTTCTCCGCTCGAGCTGCAAACATCCATTCCTTTGCTTGATCCAGCACAGTGATGGCTTTTTCGTTGGCACCCGACTGCACGTAGCGTGCGGCCAGTTCGAATAATTTGTCGAAACTGTCGGGCTTTTGTTTGCACACGGCAAAAAGCATTTCCCGTGCCATGTCGAGCTGGCCCGTTTGCAGTAATGCCTCGCCGTAGAGCGCCAGGAACGCCGTGTCGGAAGCGTCGGGCGGAGCAAAAGGCCGGAGCAACTCCACGGCCTTGGCGGCGTCGCCCCGATGGAGCCGCGCATCCGCGAACAACAATGCCACGCTGCGATCTGCGGGGGTCAGCCGGTGGGCGTTTGAGAAAAGCGTAAGCGCCCGTTCGGCGTCGCCCGCGGCTTGTGTCAATTGCGCCGCGCGCAGATATGCCCGGCCGCTTGTCTCGGCGTTTCCGAGTTTTTCGGCCAGCTCGGCAAGCTGTATCTGGCGTTCCGGATTTTCAGGATCGAGCTGCGCGACTCTCTGAAGGCACTCGAACTCCGACTTCAAGTCATTCTGATCGCGGAATTGTTGCGCTGCGGTGGAGTAAAACTCAATGGCTTCGGGAGTCTTGTTTTGCTTTTGCAGCACGAACGCATACCGCGCCAGCCGGCTCGCCGGTTGCGGATAGATTTTCAAGTGCCGCGTGAAAATAGCCGAGGCACGCGCCGTGTCCCCCGATTCCACCAACTTGTCAAACTGCATACCGAAAAAATGGCCGGCTTGAACCAAATCGCCCGTGCGCGCATACAGATCCGCGAGCATCTGAACCGCTTCCGGTTGTCCCGACGAAATTTCGATGACCGACTGGTACTCCGCGATGGCCTCCTGGAGTTTGTTTTTCTCCAAGTGTTTGCGAGCCCGGTCGAGATGCTTGGTAATGTCTTGATTCATGCTTTTGGTGGCGTCTTCAGAGACGCGATGGGCTTCCGGGTGAAACAATACTCTCGCCGGCGGAAACTCCTGAAACTGAAAAATGACCTCATGCAAGCGCTTAAACAATATACCGGACGCGCGCACGCGCTCAAAATGGGAATTTAGCTGCCTGCCCGTTACCGTCAGAGCATGCGACGATGAGTCCCCTAAGAAACAGCCTTTCGGCGCGCATGGCAATCAGCCGTCACGACTGCGGTTGCCGAATGCACGCGCGGTTGCTAGGATACGCGGCGCAATGATACCCATGCGCGACTTGCTCAATTGGCTGCGCGAACGCGAGCCCGCGATGGTCCGCCTGCTTGGCCGAATGGTCGAGATTGAGTCGCCGAGCCACGACAAGGCTGCCGTCGATCACTTCGGGGCAATGATCGCGTCGGAATGGAAGCGACGCGGTGCTCGCACGCGATTGCTGCGCCAACGCAACTTTGGTGACCATGTTCGAGCCGAGTTCTGGCTTGGACACGGTCGCCCAGAAGGGCAGTTCCTCGTTCTCGGCCATCTCGATACCGTTTATCCGGTCGGAACGCTTGCCCAAATCCCCTTCCGCGTGGCGCGAGGGCGCGCGTGGGGTCCCGGTGCATTCGATATGAAAGGCGGACACGCGATTGCCCTTTTCGCCGTCGACGCGCTGCGTGCGTTACGCGTCCCGATGCGCAAAAAAGTAATTTTTCTCTGGACGTCCGATGAGGAGATTGGCAGCACGGTTTCGCGCGGCGCAATCGAAGCGGCCGCAAAGCAGAGCGATGCGGTTTTCGTTCTCGAGCCCGCTTTCGGCAGCGGCGGCCGGCTGAAAACCGTACGCAAAGGGGTCGGCGAAGTTGAACTGATTGTTACCGGCCGCAGCGCGCACGCTGGAATTGACCCGGAAAGAGGCGTCAACGCCGTTCACGAGTTGGCGCTGCAAATCACGCGACTTCTCAAGTTGAACGACCCGAGGCGCGGAATCACCGTGCAGGCGAACGTCATCGCCGGCGGAACGGCAACCAACGTCGTCGCCGAACACGCGCGCGCGCTGATCGATGTGCGTCTCGCGCGCGCCGCTGATGCCCGGATTCTCAACCGCAAGCTCCACGCACTGAGGCCAATATTGCCGGGAGCACGCATTGAAGTGCGCGGCGGCATTAATCGTCCGCCGATGGAACGCACGCCCAAGTCGCGCGCCCTGTTTCTTCACGCACAGGAACTGGGCCATCAAATGGGCATCGTGCTCGGGGAAGCGTCCACTGGCGGCGGCTCGGACGGAAACTTCACCGCGGCTCTTGGAATTCCCACCCTCGACGGCCTGGGTGCCGTGGGAGATGGCGCTCACAGCCCGAGGGAACACGTTGTCATTCGCTCTCTGCCCGAGCGGGCCGCTATCCTCGCAGGACTGCTCGCCTCGCCGTAGACTTCTCGCCGAGCGCTGCTTCCTGTCCCTGCGTACAAGTAGAGCGCTCTAGTACTCGATGTCGCCCTTCCGTCAACCCCTGTTCGATAACTTGGTTGACCCATCCATGCC
>DATGJE010000206.1:0-3743 GCA_035295305.1 Candidatus Acidiferrales bacterium
TGGGACGCTTTCGTATCGCAAGGGCAGCGATGTGGAGTACTTCGCGGTGATAAGGGGTTTCGTCGAAGTATTGCCGGGACGAGTGATCGTGCTGGCCGATGCTTGCGAGCGCGCGGAGGAAATCGACGTGGCGCGCGCACGGGCGGCGCTGGAGCGAGCCAAGAGCGAGATGGCGAAGAAATCGTCTGCGGATGCGGATTGGGATCGCGCCAGCTTGGCGTTGAATCGTGCGCTGGCTCGCTTGCAGGCCGCTGGGAAGGGCGGTGCCGCCGGCGCGTCCGAGGAAGTTTCCCGCCATTAGGCAACTGCAGATTCCTGGGCAAGTCGGCAAGAGTGCCGTATCAGGTTTCGGGCCAGCCGAGAGGCCATTCTTGGACCTCGGTCAGTTTGGAATGATAGACAGCGTCCCTTGTGGCAACATTGCTGTCACACTCCATAACGCAACGGTTCATCTTTTCCGTACGTACGGCTTTTCCGCCAGAATAGAAAATCTCCGCAGTGTGATTGTTCCAAGTCACCTGAGAAAAGGAAAGTTTCACGTCGAGGCGCGCACAGGTGAGTCTCGCTTCCAAGATTTTATTTGCTGCCAAGTCCCGTCGCAGCCAGGCACGAATCTCTTCCGCAATCGGTAGCTGAGCTATGGGTTTGCCTTGAAAGATGCACTGTCCGGTTAGCGCGTCTATTTCAAGAGTGCCAGATCCCAGTTTTACGAGATTCGTCTTGGAGCCAATAAGGCGCCAACCGCAGAACACTTGGCACATCGTATCAGCGGCGTTTTGGAGTCTTTTCCTGTGCATCGCTTCTTGGATTATGACATGGACCAAGATGCTTTGAGTTGGTAACAGTCCGCAGGTTGTTATTTGCACTCCGCCGCGAAGCGCCGCGATTGAATCTGCACCGTTTGTGGAGCATCTTTAAGAGCGGAACCGGCGGGAGACCATTGGATGGCTGTGATTACTATTTATAGCACGCCGTGGTGTGGCGATTGCCGGCGGACGAAGCTTTTCCTCAAAGAGCGCGGAATCGAATTTCGCGAAGTGGATATCGATAAGTCGCCCGAGGCAGAAGCGCTGGTGCTGCGCGTCAATAATGGCCGGCGCAAAGTACCTACGCTGGAAGTGGATGGGCGGTATTTTGCCAATAGCCCGTTTGATCCATACACGCTCGCCGAAGAACTAAAGATTCCCCTGAATTCGTGATTGGTTAGCAAGCCCAAAGCCGGACGCTATTGTGCCGTGATGCCGCGGGTGTAAACGCTGGCGACTTTCAGTTCGGGAGTGAGCAGAATGAGGTCGGCGTCGGCGCCCACGGCGAGGACGCCCTTTTTTTTCTCCAAACCGACGCGACGCGCGGGATTGAGAGTGCCCATGCGTACGGCTTCGAGCAGTGGCACGCCGAGGCGCACCATGTGTTGCAACGCGCGGTCGAGCGTGAGCGTGCTGCCGGCGAGCTTGCCTTCGCGATTGCGGCAGACGCCGCCTGAAACAGTTACGTCGAAAGTCCCCAGACGATAGCTGCCGTCGCGCATGCCCGTGGCTGCTGTGCCGTCGCTGACCAGAATAACGAGGTCGGGGCCCTTGGCAGCCAGCAGCAGGCGTATCGCGGGATCATCGACGTGGACGCCGTCGGCGATAATTTCGGCGGTGACGGAATCGTCGGTGAGCACGGCGCCGAGCACTCCTGTTTCACGATGCGAAAAGGGACGCATGGCGTTGAAGACGTGGACCGCATGGCGCGCGCCGCAAAAAATTGCGTTGTGGGCCTGTTCGTAGGTGGCGTCGGTGTGGCCCAGCGCAACAACAATGCCGCGCGCATAGCCGTGTTCGACCAGGCCAAGCGCGCCGGGAATCTCCGGTGCGAGCGTGAGAATCCGCACATTGCCGGCCGCGGCTTCGAGGTAACGATCGAGAAGTGGAATGGAGGGTTTGGCGATAGCGCCCGGCGGGTGAACGCCGCGGCGGTTGAGACTGATGAACGGGCCTTCGAGATGGATGCCGACGATTTCGGCGGTGGGCGTTGCAGGCTCGCCGGTGTTGGCGGGGCTGGCGATGTAACGCGCGATGTCTTCGAGGCAGCGGCGCGTTTCGTCGGGTGGCGCGGTGACCGTGGTCGCCACAAGGGAAGTGGTTCCGTGACGCGCGACTGTCTTCGCGACGGTGGTGAGAGCTTCCTCCGTCGAAGACATCACATCGTGTCCGCCGGCGCCGTGGATGTGAATGTCGACGAAGCCCGGAATCAGGGTCATGTCGCGTGCTAGGATTTCCTTCGCGCCCGATGGGAGCTCGAATTCATCGCGGCGTCCAATACGCGCGATTTTTCCGTCTTCAATAACGACGACGGCGTCGCTGATCTCTTCATGCGGCGTCAGCGCCCGTCCCGCGTGTATGGCCAGGGAAGGCATAGCGCACCATCCTACTTGAACTCGTTACTATGCGCGGAAAATCATAATGCGGGGTTGCAAGAATGTTACGCTTCGCTACAATCGATAGGCTCGCAATTGATCCGGAGGATACGCATGGCAAACGACAAGCGTTTCATGGCCTGGAAGCGCCACCATAAAAAGCGGAAGTCGGCGAAGGCCAAGATGAAGCTCTACGAGCAAGGAAAGCTCGCGCACGACAAACTTCCCGCGCTGGCCAAGACATTCCTGAAGCGCAAGCAGCGTTCACTCGCAAAAGCCGAATAAGCTCGCGCAAAAACAAAAAAGGGAGGCATCCCTCAGGAGTGCCTCCCTTTTTGTGGCTTGCCGCCTCTCGTCGTGAATCAGGGAACGCGAGGCTTTTGTTCGGGTAAATCCGGTTCTACTCGCCCGTGCCGCTAGTCGCCGCCTGAGTCGTGGTTCCAGCGGACTTGGGCACGCTTAGATAACCAGTGATCTTATTCTTCCCCACTTGATTGATGACGAGTTCAAGCGGCGCCTGGTAATCGTGCGTGTAGAAGTAAATCGGCTCGTCGGCGGCACGGTTCTTCTTTTCGAACCGCTTATCGTCGACGAAGAGATACATGGTGAAGGACTGCGCCTTCACATTCGTGCCGCGCAATTCGACGGTCAGGGCGCCGACGTGCTTCCGTTCGCCCTTCTTGTCCACGGTGAATTCGTAGATATTGCGCTCGCCCATCTGGCGCAATTGTGCGATTTCATCGTGATTCCGCGCGATTAGGTTGCCGAACTGGTCGCGCGCCATTTGAAGGGACTGCTTGGTCGAGTCCAGGTCGGTCTTGACGCCGTTGACGTCGCCGCTGAGCTTGTTGACGTCATCCGAGTTCGCCTTGGTCGCCAGTTGCGTGTTCACCTGATCCTGTTGCTGTTGGAACGCGGCAAACTGCTTGCTATCCATGTCCTTGATCTTCTTGGCCTGGTACCGGGCATTGGCGAGCTCGCTTTGCGTCAGCTTCAGGCGGTTCGTGATGACGCTTACCTCGCCCTGTACTTGCGCTTGAGCTTCTGCGGACTGTTGCAAACGCTGTTCAAGAACGGATTGCGCCTGCTTGTCAGCCTGCACTTGCGCGGTAAGGGCTTGCTCATTGCTCTTTGAAGCGCTCTCGGCACTCCAGCCTACACCAAGAGCCACCAGCGAAATTATCGCCAGCACTACCACGCCAATTCCTACCCACCGGGGAGTCGCCGCTTCTTGCGGCACTATAACTTCACGCTCTTCGATCATCGAGTTGCTCCTTGAAACTTGAATTCCCCCTGCCGAGAGCATAAAGAGCACGGGTATCGCCAATCTCCTTCTGGCGGG
>DATGJE010000207.1:0-5877 GCA_035295305.1 Candidatus Acidiferrales bacterium
CTTCGAAGCCTTCGAGCACAACTTGATAAAGCTGCCCCAGCGTTAAGTCGTTGCCTGAAAGCGCGAGCGATTTCTTCATGATTTGTGCGCCGTTCCCGCGGTCACGGAGTCGCCCGCATGCGTCAACGGGAAATACTGGCGGTACTTTTCCGGCAAACTCTTCGGCCTGCCATTCCGGTCGCAAATCACGTGGAGCGTTTCGCCTGTCGCGATCGCTGTGCCGTAAGCCTCGTTGAAAACCTCATACGCAAAAGCGATCGTGCGGCGTCGCGATTGCGTCACGGCAGTACGAATGCGCAGCACATCGTCGAACTTCGCCGGATGCTTGTACGTGCAGCTCGCTTTCGCCACCACGACGAAGCTGTCATCCTCGATTTCCATTTTCTTGTAGCTGAATCCCAGTTGTCGCATCAGTTCCACGCGCGCCACTTCAAACCACACAAAGAAATTCGCGTAGTAGACCACTCCCATCTGGTCCGTTTCCGCGTAGCGCACGCGAACGGTTGTTTCGCCCGCGACGGTCATAGACCGCGCCACTCAGGCTTTCGCTTTTCCAAAAATGATGCCAGACCTTCGCGGAAATCCGCTGTACGCCGGATCTCGGCGCTCTCGCGTACGGCGATGGCCAGATCGCGCTCAATTTCCTTTTCGTTCCAACGCGAAATAAGGCGCTTCGTCAGCCGCAGGCTCGTTGGGCTTGAAGCGATCAGAGATTGCGCCAGCTCACGCGCCGACTCCATCAGTTTTTCTTGCGGCACTAATTGCGTCACCAGTCCCAGGCGGTGCGCCTCAGCGGCATCGAATATTTTCCCCGTCAGCAAAAGCTCGCGCGTAATCTTTTCTCCCACCTGCCGCAAAAGAAAAACGGAAACCACAGCGGGAAGGAAGCCGATGCGAGCCTCCGTGTAACCAAATTTCGCTTCTGGCACCGCGAGCGTAAAATCAGCGAGTGTCGCCAAACCCGTTCCGCCCGCGATGGCCGCGCCATTGACAGCAGCGATCAACGGTTTCGGAAAGCTGTAAACGCGATGGAACATCTTGCCCATCCGCTCCGCGTCGGCCACGTGCTCCTCGTGCGTTTGCAACGCGAGTTCGCGAAGGGCTTCCAGATCCATCCCCGCGCAAAAGGCTTTTCCCGCGCCTGTAAGAATCACAACGCGCGCCGGCCCGCGCTCCGATTCATCCAACACGCCGAGCAGATCGTCAATCATCGCAGGCGAAATCGCATTGCGTTTTTCTGGACGATTCAGCGTGATGATCCCTATTTCACCGTCAAGTTCGAGTTTAAGAGTCGTATAGCTCATGAATCGTTCTCAGTTTGGTTTCGGCGCATTCACTTCGTGAGAATAAGTTTCGCGAATCTGGCCCGTCAGAGCGCAAGCGACGGCAAGCGATTTCGCGTCGATGCCAGTCGACACCCCGCGAGCGGCCAGCGTCGCCAGCACAGCTTCCGTCGGAATATTCCCGACCAGATCGTCTCCCGCGAACGGACATCCGCCGAGTCCCGTCAGCGCGCCGTCGAATCGTCGGCAGCCTGCCTCGTAGGCGGCCAGAATTTTTTCAGCAGCGGCGTCCGGACGGCTGTGCAGATGCACTCCAAGCTCGACTCCCGCAACGCAACTTTTCGCCGCGCGATAAATCGACGCCACATCATCGGGCGACGCCTTGCCAACTGTGTCGGCCAGCGAAACCGTACGCACGCCGACGTCTTTCAACCACACCAGCGCGTCTTCGACGATCTCTGGCCCCCAGGGCTCATCGTAAGGATTCCCAAACGCCATCGAGATATAAACGACGAGATTGCGCCCCGCATCCTTCGTCTGCCGGTGCAGCCTTTCCACCAACGCCCGTGATTCGGCGCGAGACATATTCGCATTTGCGCGTCGAAAATACGCCGAGATCGAGTAAGGATAGCCAATCGTCGTGACGCCCGGGGTCGCAAGCGCCCGTTCCAGTCCCTTTTCATTCACCACAATTCCGATAATTTCCGGCGGCGTCATGTCGGCAGGGAACTGCCTCGCCAGTTCCGTCATCACTCGCTCGCTGTCGGCCATCTGCGGAACGTATTTCGGCGACACAAAACTCACCGCATCAAGATGGCGAAAACCCAGCGCGATCAGCCGCCCCAGATATTCGATTTTCGCCTGCGTCGGAATGATCAGCGGCAGCCCCTGCCACGCATCTCGCGGACACTCAATAATCCTCACCGATTCCATTTATGTTTGTAGAACCCCGGTTTTGAACTCGGCGACCACTGGATTCAGCGACGCCGCTTCGAGCGCCTCAATAATCGCGTCGCGCGTGTGCGCCGGATCGATAATCGCGTCCACCCACAACCGCGCTGCCGCGTAGCGCGGGTCCGTCTGATGCTCATAGGTCGACCGAATCGACTCGAAAAGTTCCTTCTTATCCTTCTCGGTAATCTTTTTTCCTTCGCGTTCCATCTGCTTGATTTTAATTTCCACCAGCGTTCCCGCCGCCGATTCACCGGCCATCACCGCGTAGCGCGCCGTCGGCCATGCAAAAATGAACCGCGGGTCGTATGCTTTTCCGCACATCGCGTAATGCCCCGCGCCGAAACTGCCCCCACAAATCACGGAGATCTTTGGCACCACGCTGTTCGCCACCGCGTTCACCATTTTTGCGCCCGCGCGAATGATCCCGCTCCATTCGGCTTCTTTCCCCACCATGAACCCGTTCACGTCGTGCAGAAAAATCAGCGGAATCAGATTCTGATTGCAGTCCAGAATAAACCGCGCCGCCTTGTCCGCCGATTCGGTATAGATAACGCCGCCGAACTCCATGCGCCGCTCGCCCGTGCCCGCCGCCGCGATTTGCACGTGCGTTTTCTGATTCGCCACGATGCCCACGGCCCATCCGCCAATCCGCGCGAATCCGCAAAGGACTGTTTGCCCGTATTCAGCGCGATATTCCTCCCAGCGGCTGCCGTCGACGATTCGCGCAATGATCTCGCGCATGTCGTATTGCTTCGCCGGATCCGACGAAAAAATCCCGTAGATTTCTTCATCGGGATACATCGGCGGCTCGGCCTTCTGATGGTCGAAGGGCGCGCGTTGCCGGTGGCCCATTTTGTCCACCAGCGCGCGAATACGCGCAATGCACGAATCGTCATCCGGTTCGCGAAAATCGACCGTGCCGCTGATTTGCGCATGGACTTTTGCTCCGCCCAATTCTTCCGCGGAAGTTTTTTGTCCAATCGCCGCCTGCACCAGCGCGGGACCCGCGAGAAACAGCCCGCTGCCTTCCGTCATCAGTATGTGATCGCACATCACCGGAAGATACGCGCCGCCCGCCACGCACATGCCCATAATGGCCGTTAGTTGCGGAATTCCCATCGCGGACATCACCGCATTGTTGCGAAACACGCGCCCAAAGTCGTCCGTGTCGGGGAAAACGTCCTCTTGCAGCGGAAGAAAAACTCCGGCCGAATCCACCAGATAAATTGTCGGAATATGATTTTCGATGGCGATATTCTGCGCGCGAATCACTTTCTTTGCCGTCATCGGGAAAAACGCGCCCGCTTTCACCGTGGCGTCGTTCGCGATGATCATCATCTGCCGTCCGGCAACGCGCGCCAAGCCCGTAATTGTCCCGGCAGCAGGCGCGCCGCCCCACTCTCCATACATTTCGTAAGCGGCGTAGAGTCCCAGCTCAAAAAAACGGCTGCCCGGATCGATAAGCTTTTCGATGCGTTCGCGGGCCGTCAGGCGCTTTTTTTTGTGCTGCGATTCGATGGCCTTCGCGCCGCCGCCCTGCCGAATCTTCTCCTCTTCATTTTTGATCTCCGTCAACAGGGTGATGATTGCGCGGCGATTCTTCTCGAAATCAGGAGATTTGGTTTTGGCGCGAGATTCAATCAAGGAGTTGTTCACGCGGCGTCAGACTTTCTGCGCACTCGGGGCCAGGCGTTTGCGAATGAACTCGACAATGTCCTGCGTGGACGTGCCGGGCAGAAAAACCTCCGCGATGCCGCCTTTCTTCAACGCGGCAATGTCCGCCTCGGGAATAATTCCCCCGATCACGACGGTCACATCTGTCATGCCCTTTTCGCGCAGCAATTCCATCAGCCGCGGGCAGAGCGCATTGTGCGCGCCAGAAAGTATCGAGAGCCCGATGACGTCGACGTCTTCCTGCGCCGCCGCCGACGCGATCATCTCCGGTGTCTGCCGCAACCCCGTGTAAATCACTTCCATGCCAGCGTCGCGCAGCGCGCGCGCAATGATTTTTGCGCCGCGGTCGTGCCCGTCCAGCCCCGGCTTCGCAATCAGCACCCGTATCTTTTTGTCAGTCATCGGCGTTGCAAGAATACTTCAATTTGCGCCGTTTTGTGTACCGCAGAACGACTGTCACGTGCGAAAGAAGCTTTGCCGTTCGACAACCTGCCCGTGGCATGACGCAGGCAGTAATTCCAAGGATGCAAGGGCACTACGTGATGGCGACTTCTTCGTAGACGCCGAAGACATCTCGCAGCGCGTCGCATATTTCACCGAGCGTCGCGTAAGCTTTCACGGCGTCGTAAATATGCGGCATCAGATTTTCCTCACCCTCCGCCGCCTTGCGAAGAGTTTTCAGGCGGCGGTCAACTTCCGCGCTGGATCGTTCCGCGCGCAACTTGCGGAGCCGCTCCGCCTGGCCGTGCGCGACGCTTTCGTCGATTTGCAAAGTATCGATCGCCTTCTCTTCGGCTACGAAGTCATTCACGCCCACGATGATCTTTTCTTTGCGGTCCACTTCCACCTGATAGCGATACGACGCCTCGGAAATTTCCCGCTGCGGATAGGCGCGTTCAATCGCATTCACCATTCCGCCCAGCGCGTCAATTTTCTCGATATAATCCCATGCGCCGCGCTCCACTTCTCCTGTCAGCGTTTCCACGAAATACGATCCGCCCAGAGGATCGACCGTATTCGTTACGCCGCTTTCGTGCGCGATGATTTGCTGCGTGCGCAGAGCGACCGTCGCTGCGAATTCGGTCGGCAGCGCCCAGGCTTCGTCGAGCGAATTCGTATGCAGCGATTGCGTTCCACCTAAGACAGCGGCCAGCGCCTGCAGCGCCGTGCGGACCACGTTGTTGTAAGGTTGCTGCGCCGTCAGCGAACAACCCGCCGTTTGCGTGTGGAACCGCAGCGCCCACGAACGCGCATTCTTCGCCCCAAAGCGTTCGCGCATCGTTTTGTACCAGATGCGGCGTGCCGCGCGGTATTTCGCGATCTCTTCAAAGAAATCGTTATGAGCATTGAAGAAAAACGAAAGACGCGGCGCGAAATCGTCTACTTCCAGGCCGCGGCGAATCGCCCAATCCACATATTCGATGCCGTCGCGCAGCGTGAACGCCAATTCCTGAATCGCTGTCGATCCCGCTTCGCGAATGTGATAGCCGCTGATCGAAATCGCATTGAACTTTGGCGTTTGCTTCGCGCCAAATTCAAAAGTATCGATCACCAAACGCATCGACGGCCCCGGCGGATAGATGTATTCCTTCTGCGCGATGTATTCCTTGAGAATGTCGTTTTGCAGCGTGCCGGAAATTCTCTTCCAGTCAGCCCCCTGCTTTTCCGCCACCGCCAGGTACATCGCCCAAATAATCGCCGCCGGCGAATTGATCGTCATGGAAGTGCTCACGTCTGCCAGCGGAATCTTGTCGAACAGCACTTCCATGTCCGCCAGCGAACTGATAGCGACTCCGCATTTGCCGACTTCGCCTTCCGATAATGCATGGTCCGAGTCATAACCCATAAGCGTGGGAAGGTCGAACGCCACCGAAAGCCCCGTTTGCCCCTGCGCCAGCAAATAACGAAACCGCTTGTTCGTATCTTCCGCAGCGCCGAATCCCGCGAATTGTCGCATCGTCCACAG
>DATGJE010000208.1:0-2884 GCA_035295305.1 Candidatus Acidiferrales bacterium
CCCACAAGGCTAGCACGATGTGGCGTACAGCGAAAGTCCGGGTGACTGTGGAAAGGCGGCATGTTGGCGTGCGCTTGACAGCTTGCAAAGGGGTGCGAAGCAATTCAGTCGCCCACGACTTTGCCTTTGATCTCGCCCGCCGTCGTTGCGATTCTTCCCGCGCCTTCCCAGTTAAAGACCGCTTTGCGGACGCGCGCCATGGTTTGCTCGGCGACTTTTTTGGCGCGCCGCGAGCCGTCTTCGAGCACGGCCCACACTTCTTGCGGATTCGCCTCGAACTTTGCGCGGCGCTCTTGAATCGGCGCAATCCATTTCACCAACGCGTCCGCCATCAGCTTCTTGCAATCGACGCAGCCAATGGCGGCCGTGCGGCATTCACGGTCCACTCGCTCGATCCGCGCGAGGTCCTCCGCGCTTTTCTTCTCCGGAAATAAATTGTGATACGCGAACACGGGACAAACTTCCGGCCGGCCTGGATCGGTGCGGCGGACACGCTGCGGGTCGGTCATCATGTTGTGGGCTTTCTTGCGAATTTCTTCCGGCGTGTCGCTCAGCCAGATCGCGTTGCCGTAACTTTTCGCCATCCGACGGCCATCGGTGCCGGGGACGCGCGGTGTTTCGGTGAGAATCACATCCGGCTCTCGTAATATAGTCTTTTGCTCAACGTAACGCGCCCGTTCCTTATTCTCAGCGATGTAATTCGCGAAGCCACTTCTAAGGACATCGGCGCGGATGTCTAACAACATGGTCTGTTGTGGAGAACGCAACTTTGCAAGTAAATCCGTCCCGCTGACAGTTTCGGACCCGACCAGCTTAACCAGCGGCGTGCTCAAGAGAAACCTCGGATCGGAAAGTCTAGAAACAGCGTCATTAATTGCTAAGCCGAATGCTCCATTGAATTTGCGCACTATCTCGCGGGTCATCTCGATATGCGGCGCCTGATCTTCGCCCACAGGCACCAACAACTGCTGTCCCGGCTCGCCGTACATCACAATGTCGGCGCTCTGCAGCAGCGGATAACCCAAGAAGCCATACGTGCCCAAATCCTTTTCGCGCAGATTCTCGATTTGCTCTTTGTACGTCGGGACGCGCTCGAGCCACGACAGCGGCGTAATCATTGACAGCAGCAGATGCAGCTCGGCGTGCTCAGGCACGGCGGACTGAATGAACAGCGTCACGTTGTCATGTGTTCGCGGGTCGAGGCCCACCGCTAGCCAGTCGGTCGCCACTTCGAGCGTGTTCGTCGCCACTTGCGAACTATCGGCGTAATGCGTCGTCAGCGCGTGCCAGTCGGCGACGAAATGGAACGACTCGTATTCGGGCGAGCCATCGGGCAGGCGTGCGTTCTGCATCTTCAGCCAATTCGACAACGCGCCGAAGTAATGGCCGATGTGGAGGCGTCCTGTGGGCCGCATCCCGCTCAGTACCCGTTTTTGTTTTGTTTTCTGCGATTCTGGTTTCATCTCCGGTTGAATCCTCGTGGGTCACGCTTTCAAACGCGACTAACAGCCGTGTTCTTTCCGAATCATCCCGTTCGCGCGTTTCACTCGCGCGCTTTTACCTCAGGGGTTAAAACCCCTGAGGTCGCGAACGTTTTCGGCACGGCTAAAGCCGTGCCCTTACAAAGGCCCGTTCATGAGACAGCTTAGTCGCTCGTCACCGCTGCGCCCACTTGCACCGTCACTTCAAAAGCAGATTCCTCGTCGCATGGCTCCTCGGAATGACAACGAAAAGCGACGCGCGGCAAGCCTGTGCCGGCCTCAGGGGTTAAAACCCCTGAGGTCGCGAGCGTTTTCGGCACGGCTAAAGCCGTGCCCTTACGAAAAACGTGAGTAAATGCGGGCGGGATAAACCCGCCCCTACACAACACATCTGGATCAGCGACTCGCTAGCAAATCCCGCGCGATGACGGTGCGCTGGATTTCGCTGGTGCCTTCGTAAATCGTGAGCACGCGCGCGTCGCGATAATAGCGCTCGACGTCGCTTTCGCGGGAATATCCCTGACTGCCGTGAATCTGCACCGCCTTTGCGCAAACGCGATTGGCCATTTCGCTGGCGTACAATTTCGCGCGTGACGCTTGCGCCCCGCGATGGGAGCCTCCCTGATCGCGCAGCCACGCCGCGTAGTACATCAGCCCTCGCGCCGCCTCGATTTCCGTTTGCATGTCGGCGAGCATGAACTGAATCGCCTGAAACTCGGAGATCGTTTTACCAAACGCGCGGCGCTGCTTCGCGTATTTCACCGCCGCCTCAAACGCGCCTTGCGCGAGTCCCACGGCTTGCGCCGCGATGCCCACGCGGCCGCCGTCGAGGGCTTCGAGCGCGATTTTCAGTCCCTGCCCCTCTTCTCCGATGCGATTCGCGGCCGGGACGCGGCAATCGCTCAACGAAATTTCCGCCGACTTCGAAATCCGCAGACCCATCTTATCTTCATAACGCGCCACGCGAAATCCCGGAAAAGTGGGCTCGACCAAAAACGCCGTCACGCCTCTTGCGCCAGCGGCGAGGTCCGTTTTCGCAAACACAATGTAGACGCCCGTGTGCGCGCCGCTCGACACCCAACTTTTCGTGCCATTCAAAACGTAAAAATCGCCGTCGCGCACCGCGCGCGTCTGGATCGCCGCCGCGTCGGAGCCCGCTTGCGGCTCCGTCAAACAGAACGAGCCGAGAATTTCGCCGGTCGCGAGGCGCTTCAAATATTTTTTCTTCTGCTCGTCCGTACCGTGTCGCCACACCGGCACGGCGACGACTGAATTCGTCACGCTCAACGTCACGGCCGTGGAAGCGCACACGCGCGCCACTTCTTCTAGCATCACTACGTAACTGACCGTGTCCATGCCCGCGCCGCCCCACTCCTCGGGGATGAGCATGCCGCAGCAGCCGA
>DATGJE010000209.1:0-18622 GCA_035295305.1 Candidatus Acidiferrales bacterium
TCCCGAGACTTCGGGACCAGATCTTGTTACCGTTGAATTTCTTCATTTGCGCTCCTCTTCATTTCGTGACTGGCGTTTCTTCCCTCGTTGGCGGTGGGCCGCAAATCGAAGTCGCCAAATCCTAAGTAGGACAGATTGAAAATGACCAAATTCCCGCCCTCGCAGTGCGCTCCTTATTGCGGACGGCGACGTATACCCAAATCTTCCCACTCGGACATGAGTTCAAAAATGCGTGGCTGGTTCTTGTACGCGGGTCGCGGAATGCGCATTTTTTACTAAACCTCTGTCCCTGAGTGCACAACCGCTACCAATCCGGCGAGATTTTGGAACTAGTTGCGCAGACAACATTTAGGTCAAAAAGGAGTGCGGGAAAGCAGCGATTTATTCCCGTTTCGAACTCGGCCCGTCCGGAATGGGAATTTAATCAACTAAGATATGCACATCTACGCGCTGGCTTGCTCCCACTTGCACCAGCCGAATACCTGCGATATAAGCTGGCCTACGATTGCCTCGGGAGGTCCGCAATGACGTCTCTCTCCGAATACATGGCTCGTTACGACCATGAGCACACGAACATCTGGAACAAGGTCTGCCACGGTATCGGTATCCCGCTGGTAATTGCCGGGATTGTGTTGTTGTTCTTGCTCCGCTGGAAGATAGGGCTCGCGCTGTTCATTCTGGGTTGGATTCTTCTCTTCGGCGGGCATCGCATTGAGGGCAACAAGCCTGCGTTTTTCCAGGGCGCGATTTATTTTCTGGTCGGGCCACTCTGGATCGCGAAGGAAATCAAGGATGCGATTTTCGGGCGCGCTAAGGGCCCGCCGAGCACCCATTGATTCGCGGAAGTCGTATAGAGAACGGCGTGCCCCACACAAACCGCCCCATGAGAATGACCCTGTAGAAGTTACCCTTTTCGCGTCACCTGTACCTCGCAGGCCTATGTTTGGATACACCGAATGGTATGTTAGGAAACTGCCTCCGAGGAGAAGTGTGTGACCGAGTCGATGGCGTCAAACGACGCAGACATTCAGAAGCGTCGAAGCACGCGAATTGCGCAGGCTATCCCCGTAACGGTGGTCGGCGTGGATGCGCTCGGGCAGGCATTCAAGGAGCGCACTTCGACCGTATCGGTCAACTGCCACGGCTGTAAGTACCAGTCCAGACACTACGTTCCAAAGAATTCGCAAATAACGATCGAGATCCCGCGCGCCGAATCGGACGCGCCACCGCGAATCGTGGAAGCAACTGTCGCATGGGTGCAGCGCCCGCGCACTGTACGCGAGCTCTTCCAGATTGGCGTCCAGTTTACGGTGCCCGGGAATGCCTGGGGCATTGCCTTCCCGCCCGCCGATTGGTTTCCGCTTCCTGACGAGAAAGATGTCTCGATTGAAATTCCGTTGCCGCCGACGAAGTCCGCAAAGGAGTCCTTGAGCCACGCGCGCCCTGCGCCCGAAGCGCCGGTAATCGAGATGGAGTCGCGCGCGAACGCGCCGAACGTGCCTGCGGAAGATAACGTACGAGTGCTGCCTGGGCCCGCTCAAGCTGAAGACACGATGTCGGTGGCGCGCCAGATGGCGCGGCTGCTCGCGGAAGCGAAGCAGCACCTACGGCGCACAATGCAAAGCGACGCGGCAGGAGCAGTTGCGCAGGAAGTGCAGACCGCGCGGGAGCAAGTAGAAGCGCACGTTCGCACCGCCGTAAGCGACGCCGTCGAGCAGTCGGTAACAAGAGCCACCGAGACCTCCGTGCAAGCGACGGTTCAGAGCGCGGTTCAAAACGCCGTGCAAGGATCGTTGCAGCAGCTCGTGGAGAAAGCGACGCAGCAGGTCGTGCAAAACGCGCTCGCCGCATTCGAGCAGGCGCGGAAGTCGTCTACTCCGAAGCCGGAAGAATTGGACGCGCAAGTGCGCGCCGCCGTTGAGCGCGTGGTGGAAAAGTCCGCGACGAAGCTAGCCGAACAAACTATCCAGCAAAGTGTGCAGCAAACCGTCGAACACGCGGTGAAGCAATCGGTGCAGCACGCGGTCGAAAAAGCCACGGCCAATTTGCCGTTTACGGACGCCTCCGCGGCTGTCATCGCGCCCACCCAAGACGTCCTTCGGCAATTGGATGAGGCGGGACAGGCCCGGCTGGCTGCGTGGCGCAAGGAAATTGAAGACGCCGCAGGCAAGCTCCAGGCGCAATCGCGTGAGAATTTGAGTGCGGAATCCGAAGCGGCCACGCGGAAGTGGCGTGAACAATTCGATCAGGCTCTGACGGGCGCGTCGGCTCAAATGGGCGAGCAGTTGAATCAGATTTCCCAGGCTGCGACAGCACGAGCCGAACAGGAAATCTCCGCGAGAAGCGAATCATTGCGGGGTTTGCTCGACGAAGCGGCATCCGAGGCGCAGAAAAATCTGGAGACGTTGTGCTCCGGACTCGAACAGGAGCGTACACGCGCTGAGAGCGTGATCGGCAAAGCGGACGAGGCCGTGCGGCGCGCTGAAGAAACTTCCGCGAAGATGGAAGCGATGTCGCGCGCGGCTTACGACGAAGCGCAAAAACATCTCGATGGATTGCTGGAGTCGCAGACGACGGAGCTGAACCGCCGCGTCGACGACGTGATTCAGAAGAAGGCTGGCGAACTCGAAGGGCCCATTAATGACGTAGCTGATAGCGCGCTGAAGCGGCTGGCTGAACAGGTCGAGCAACAACTCGCGCCACATTACGAGCGCGCGCGTCAGTCGAGCGAGCAGCTTGCGAACGCGAACCAGCACGCCCAGGATGCTCTCCATCAGTTCCGCGTGCAAATGCACGAAGTTTCCGAACAGGCGCTAACGGCCTCGCTCGAGCGCATGCGCCAGCAGAGTGCGGAATTGCCGGCTGAATTTGAGCAGACTTGCCGCGCCGCGCTGACTCGAGTCGAAGAAGAACTCGAAACCAAGACCACGGACGCGACGCATTCCACCTTCGAGTCGCTTTATAAAGCAGCCGAGTGGTATCAGAAAAAAGCGCAGACCAGCATGCAGGCGACGCTCGAAAAGATGATGGACCAGTCGACCGCCGGAATGCGCGAGCGTGCGGCCGAAGTTTCGCGCATGTTCGGCTCTGAGCTTGACCACTACAGCCGCAGCTATGTGGAGCATGCGCAGGGCATGATTGAAGAGGACGCCAAAGAAATCAAGGAGCGCACGCGCGAACAACTGGAAGTGACGGCAAAAACAGTGGCAGCGAGCGCGACGGATGAGCTTCGCCGCATCACCAGCGAGAGTTTGGTGCAGTTCGAGGAAGCAGCGAGAGTTTCCGCCGAACAAACTCAGGCAGGCATGAAGCAAGGCGCGGATAAAGCACTGGGCGAGTTCGACGCTCATCTCGAAGAAAGAATGGTGCAGGGCGCGACACTTGCGCGTCGGCATCTGGAAGAACAGTTGAAGCCGCTCGTCGAAGCGTTCTATGCCAGGCGCGAGGCGGAACAGGCCGCGTGGCTCGAGCAAATGAAAGGCTCCGTCGAGAAATCGATCGAGCAATATAAAGAACGTCTCGAAAATACTTCGAACTCTTGGCTCCTCGCATCGGCCACAACGCTCGGCCAGCACTCGAAAGCCGTGCTCGAAACTCTCTCCGGCGCTGCGGAAGAACGCCTGCGCGACACTTGCTCCGATGTATTTGCAGGACTGGGCGAAACCCTCCGCCAGCGGCTCCTGGGTCTCTCTTCGGAAGTCGGCACAGGGAAAAAGCCGCCAGAAAAAAAGAAGTAAGAGCGGGCCCCTCGTACTCCGCAATATCCAACGTTAAATCGTTGTCCTCATATCCGGTATAATGTTGCGCATGGCCAATCGCGCGTATGCGAGCATCTGGGTGCGGGATTTTTCCGCGGAGACGCTGCTCGATCGCTGGAAAGAATTCCTGCAGACGGTTCCTGTTTCGACGGAACGTCCGGGCTTTAGTGAACTTGTCATTCGAGCGGTGGACACAGCGGAAACTCCAATCCTGGAGCAGGATTTGCGCTCGGGAGCATACGACGCGCAGGTGCTCGTCGACCTTGCCAGCGAACATGTCCACAGCGATTCGTCGTACGAAACACAGGCGTGGTGGGATTTGTGGATGTACAACGCGCGCGGCAATCGTTGGGAATTGAAGCCGGAGCCTTTGGCAATTAATTGTTACGGCGACGAATTCGACGACGGCCTTTCGCAAGAGCAGGGACATTTTCTGGTGGATGCCGGGTTCGAGCACGTCTTTACCGGACATGCGGGCTTGCTCGGTTTTGGTGGCGCGCGGGAACGGCGTCCCGAGCATCCGAGCGAAGCGAACTTTGTCGCTTTAATGTCCCAGCCGGAAAACTTGCGCACGTATCACGAGAAGACGCGCGAGAACATCCGCAAGCTCTACAATTGGATGGAGCGAATCGAATCCGCGCTGCCGGTGGAGCGCTATAGATTATGGTCGGAAGGCGAAGAGAATTTTGAGGCGCGCATGGAGGAAATCCTCGCCGCGCGCTAAAGCGGCGCTTCCGTCAGGAGCGCGCACACGCTAGAATCACTTCGCTGCCCTTTCAACCTGCTGGAGCTGATTGGGAAGGGTTGAACAATTGGCTGCGATGCGCGAGTGGGCGCGTGTCTGAAGACAAGCGGCGTTCTAAACTCCTTGAGGATTAATGATGCGACGACTCTACTTGTTGGCGACATGTGGTGCATTTCTGCTCCTCGCATCCTGCGGCGGCAGCACGCATCCAATTTCACCAGACGCCGCGAAGCCGGCTGCGCCCTCATATCCACCGGAAGTGGATCAAGTGACGCAGAAACTGTTTGGAACGGAAACAGAGGTAATCGCTTACGGCGATCTGGCGAAAAACGGCAAGCAGGAAGCGTTGGTCGTCAACCGCATCAAGAAACCACCGGATGGAATTGTTCCGGGGAATCTGTTGACGCGCGTAGGAATCATCGAGAATGAGGGCGGGAATTCGTGGAAGGAAGTGTTTCTTTGCGACGAGCATTTCAAGAATCCAGCCGGATTCCTGGGTGGCCAACCGATCTCGCCGGTGAATGGCTGGCGGCTGCAATATGAGCAAGACGCCAAGAAGGGCCTGATCATGTACTTTACGCCGCTGCAAAAACCCGCAGGCGGCTACGTTGTGACTTACGGAGTGCGATGGAACCCGGAAGCGAAGCGTTATCAAATGCTGGATCGGAATTTCGATAAATTCATGGGCGAAGTGTCGACGCTCGAGCCCATCGACAACACATCCCAAAAATGAGCGCAGTAGCACAAACCGTTTCCGGAGTGAAAGCGTCGCAGCCAAAATCGACCGCGTGGAGAGAGCTGCGCCGGCTCGTCCCGTACCTTGGGCCTTATAAGGGCGCGACCGTTTTCGGTTTGCTTACGCTCCTCGTGATGGGTTTGATCGGCGCCATGCCACCGCTGATTATAGGCTCGATCATAGATTGCCTGAACGGTGCGCCGCAGCCCCTGCCAAATCTCACAGAGGCGTCGCACGCGGGAGGAGTAACGCTGTGGCACTCTGTGCTGAAGCCGATTTTATATTTCTATCAGGCGGAAAACCACCACACGCTGGGCATTCTTTGCCTGATGCTGGTGGGCGTAGTGGTGGTGAAGGGCATTTTCTCGTTTACGTCGCGCTGGGTTTTGATCGGAGTTTCGCGCGACATTGAATACGACTTGCGAAACAATTTGCTGGCGCGACTGGTGAAATTGGAGCCGGAGTTTTACGTGCGGAACCGCACGGGCGACCTGATGTCACGATGCACCAATGACTTGAGCGCGGTGCGTATGGTGCTGGGGCCCGGAATCATGTACAGCGCGACCACGATTGTGGGGATGGCCGTAGCTCTTGCAGTGATGGCGAAAATATCCCCGCGGCTCACGCTGGAGGTTTTATTCCCAGTTCCGTTTGTGTTCATAACCGTCAGGTATTTCGGGACGGTAATCCACGAGTTGCAAGCGAAGATTCAGGCCATGCTGGCCACGCTTTCGGCGAAGGCGCAGGAAAATCTGACCGGAATACGCGTGGTGCGCGCGTATGGCCAGGAAGCGGCGGAGGTGGAATCCTTCGACGACGCCAATCGGCAATATGTCGGCCAGAACATTCGCATGATTCGCGCGTGGAGCCTGTTCTTTCCAGCGCTGTCCACGATCATCGGGTTTTCAGTTGTGTTCGTGCTGTGGCAGGGCAGTCGAATGGTCGTTCAGGGGCACATGTCGCTGGGGGCATTAATCGCATTTTACACGTTCGTCGGCCAGCTAGTGTTTCCGATGATCGCGCTGGGTTTCGTCACGAACATTTTTCAGCGCGGGGCAGCGTCGATGGGGCGGCTGAATTACATTTTGGACGTGGAGCCGGGAATCGCCGATGCGGGAGTGCAGAGAGAGGCGCCAAGGGAAGTTCGAGGCGAAATTGAATTTCGGAATTTGACGTTCACTTATCCGACGACACGCAGCGGAACTGGAACGCAACCGGCCAGCAGTGAGAATGCTGGGGCGAATGAGCCGGTGCTGCGAAATATCAATTTGTGCATACCGGCGGGCTCGACGGTGGCGATTGTGGGGCCCACGGGAAGCGGAAAAACAACGCTGGCGGGGCTGATTGCGCGGCTCTGGGAAGCGCCAGCCGGCACGGTGTTTATTGACGGAAAATCGATTCGCGAATGGCCGCTCGAAGCGCTGCGGCGAGCAATTGGCTTTGTGCCACAGGATGCGTTTTTGTTCAGCGACACGCTGCGCGAGAACATTTCATTTGGGGTGGAAAGGGCGACGCTGGAGGCGGTAGAGGATGCGTCGCACGTGGCGAATATCGCCGGGGATATTTCGGATTTCCCGGGGCGGTATGAAACGATTGTCGGCGAGCGCGGCATCACGCTCTCTGGCGGGCAAAAACAGCGGACCACACTGGCGCGAGCGCTGATTCGCGATCCGAGGATTCTGATTCTGGATGACGCCTTTTCAAGCGTGGACACCGATACGGAAGAAAAAATTCTGCAGGGGCTGGAAGATGTGTTCAAGGAGCGCACGACGATACTGATTTCACACCGATGTTCGACGGTGCGCGATGCTGATCAAATCGTTGTATTGCGCGTCGGCGAGATCATCGAAAAAGGGACGCACGAAGAGCTCATCGGGCTTGGCGGATATTACGCGGAGCTATATCAGAAACAGTTGCTCGAAGAAGAACTGGCCAGAGAATGAGCACACACCACGAAGAAGAAAAACTTGGGCGTATATACGACTCGCAGCTGACGTGGCGGCTGCTGAAGTATCTAAAGCCGTACAAGTGGCGAGTTTTTGTGGCGATTGCGCTGACAGTGGTGGTCACACCTTTGCGGCTGGTAGGACCGGGGCTGTTTGCGATGGTGATCGACCGCTACATTAAGCCGGCATTAGGGCACAAAATATCGCCCCATGCAGCGTTTCATGGAATTCTGTTGATTTCGCTGGCGTTCATAGCGACGCTGATTCTCAGCTTCCTGTTTCAGTACGGGCAAGTCCGAATCATGCAATCCGTGGGCCAGCAGACCATGTACGACCTGCGCAAGCAGATTTTCGAACATCTGCAGCGCCTGCCGATGGGCTTTTTCGACCGTACGCCGGTCGGCCGTCTGGTGACGCGCGTGACCACGGACGTTGACGCGTTGAATGATTTGTTCGCTGCCGGCGTGGTCGCCATGGTGAATGATTTCTTTTTTCTGGTGGCCGCGATCATTTACATGCTGAAGCTGAACTGGAGACTGGCGTTTGCGGCGTTCGCGGTGCTGCCGCTGATGTTGGGGGTGACGTGGCTGTTTCGGAACGCGGTGCGCGAGGCGAACCGGCGGATTCGCACGGGAGTGGCGCGGATCAATGCGTTCCTACAAGAGCACATTGGCGGGATGGCGGTGATTCAGCTTTTCAATAGGGAGCAAAAGGCGCAGGGGCAATTCAAGGAACTGAACTACGCGTATAACATGGCGTTCAAGAAGGCCATTGGAGCGTACGCGCTGTTCTTTCCGGCGATCGATCTGCTGTCTTCGTCCGGATACGCGATGATCTTCTGGTTCGGCGGATTGCGGCAACTTGCGGGAGGATTGGGCATCGGCGTGGTTGCGGAGTTCTATATGTATTCGCAGCAGTTTTTCATGCCCATTCAGGACCTGAGCGAGAAATTCAACATTCTACAATCGGCGATGGCGGCTTCCGAGCGCATTTTCAAATTGCTTGACGAGCCACTGACGGTGCAATCCGCCGCAAGCCCGGTGGCATTGAATGCGCCGCGAGGCGAAGTTGAATTTCGCAATGTGTGGTTCGCGTACCGTGGCGGCGAGAATCCCCGCGAAGAAGATTGGGTGTTGCGCGACGTGTCGTTCCGCGTTGCGCCCGGGCAGAGTATCGCCATCGTCGGGCATACCGGTGCAGGCAAAACCACGGTTATTCAATTACTCTTGCGCTTCTACGACATTCAGCGCGGCGAAATCTTGCTCGACGGAGTGAATATTCGCGAACTCGACCTCCAGAATTTGCGGCGCCTGTTCGGAATTGTGTTGCAGGATCCGTTCCTTTTCAGCGGGACAATCGAATCGAATGTGCGTCTGGGAACCGCATCGATCACGCCCGCCGTAGTGGAGCAGTCTTTGCGCGAAGTGGGCCTTGGTCCTTTCATCGATTCCCTGCCGCATGGAATGGCCACCGAAGTGACCGAGCGCGGCGCCACGCTTTCAGTGGGACAGCGCCAGCTCATCAGCTTCGCCCGCGCCCTGGCGCACAACCCGCAATTCTTAATCCTCGACGAAGCGACGTCGAGCGTCGATACCCAGACGGAATCTCTGATCCGCGAGGCGCTGGACCGCTTGTTGGCCGGACGCACCGCTCTGGTGATTGCGCATCGCCTCAGCACAATTCAACACGCTGACCGGATACTTGTATTTCACAAGAGCAGGCTGCGCGAAGAAGGCACGCACCAGGAACTGCTCGCGCGCCGCGGGATTTATTACCGCCTCTATCAGCTCCAATACAAAGACCAGGAACTTCGTTTGCCAGTTTCTGGCGGTGTGCGCGCCGGCACGCCTCTGCCGGCAAATGATTAGGCCGCGGCGCCGCCAGTGCTGAGACGCCACGCAAAATGGATTTCTCTCCCGCCCGCGAACATTCTGCCCACCGCATGCCTTGAGTCAGGCGCATGACAGCTCCGCCGGAAATTCTCATTTCCGCGGGCGAAGCCTCTGGCGATATGTACGCTGCCCAACTGGCGCGCGCACTGCAGGCGCGAACGGGCGCTCACCTTTTCGGCATGGGTGGCCCGAAGATGCGCGAAGCGGGCGTGGAGATTGTCGCAGACGCTTCAGAAATCGCCGTCGTGGGAATCACAGAAGTGCTGCACCGGCTGCCCGCTGTCTGGCGCGCGTGGCGGAAATTGGAGCGCGAAGCGGTGCGCCGCAAACCGGCTCTCGCGATCACCGTGGATTCACCGGGATTCAACTTTGGCCTGGCGCGGCGATTGAAAAAGCACGGCATTCGAATCGTTTATTTCATCAGCCCCCAGATTTGGGCCTGGAGGCCGCGTCGGATGCGCTGGATTCAGCGCCGCTTCGAGCGCGTCCTCGTGATTTTTCCTTTCGAGGAAGAGATTTATCGCAAAGCAGGCGTAGCGGTGAATTTCGTCGGGCATCCTCTGGTTGATTCGGTGCGATCGCAAATGACGCGCGAGCAATTCGCCGCTCGATTCGGCTTGGACGCGAAGCGCCCAATCGTTGCGCTATTGCCTGGAAGCCGCCCCAGCGAAATCCGGCGAAGCATGCCGATTATCGCGGATGCCTGCGCACGGCTGCAAAAAAACGGTTCGGTGCAGTTTGCACTGATGGTGGCCTCGGGGCTCAATGCGCATATTTTCGACTTGTACAATCGGCCCGATTTGCGCATAACCCCCGTTACAGGTGCGGTCTACGATGCGCTCGCTGCAGCTGACTGCGCCATCGTGTCGAGTGGAACGGCAACGATTGAAGCCGCCCTGCTGGGCGCGCCGATGGTCGTCGTATACCGGCTTTCGGGACTCACGACGGCGATTGCGCGGCGCCTTGTGCTGACTCCTTTATTCGCCATGGTGAATCTAATTTCGGGCCGGCAAGTCGTGCCGGAACTGATTCAGGACAAATTTACGGCCGAGGCCTTGGAACTCGAGGTTCGCCTGTTGCTGGATTCGCCAGAGGCGCGCGCGCAACAGAAGCACGATCTTGCGGAAGTAAGGCTGAAATTGGGCCCCGGCGGCGCGATTGAGCGCGCCGCCGAAGTCATTGCGGGAGTGCTCTAATCTTTTTAAGAACAGGCAACTGGCAGCCTCGTTTTGGTACTCTAATGAGCGGACGATACATGACATTGAAAACAAGCATCAGCCGATACCTTCGAAGTGTCCATCTCGCATTCCTGCTCGTGCTGCTCGGCCTCAGCACCGGTTCATCGCGTGCGCAAACGCAGCTTCCTAAATTCGATTTTCAGGCTGTGCATTACGACGTCCAAGCCGCATTGCACCCGGCCGAACAAAATCTGACAGCCGAAGCAAAAGTCGAACTCGTGGCGAAAACGGCGTCGCGAACCATCCTGGTCGAATTGCATCCTGATTTGCACGTGGACGCGGTGAAGCTTGCGATTGACGGGCGGAAACTTGAGTTCCAGCGCGACTCGTTCAACCCGCTGGATCTCGAAGTGACGCTCCCGTCCATGGCGCAGCCTGGAATGCACGTCACGCTAATTTTCGATTATTCGGGCGCCTTCGCGAATGACGACGACAGTCCGACGAAGGACGTCCGTTTCGCATGGATCGACAAGAATTCCGCGTACCTGCTGCTGCCGGCGCGCTGGTTTCCGTTGACCAGTTATCCGTCAAACCGCTACACGGCCACGTTTCAAATCACCGTCCCGGACAATTTTGCGGTGACCGGGACAGGGCAATCCTCCACGCCAAATTCGCTGCCCGCCGAAAAACCCGCAGAGTCTGGCCGGTCGGTATACACCTTCAATTGTAAGGAGGCCGCGCCGGTGGGAACATTTGTCGCGGGAAATTTACAATTGGCGCCAGTACAGGCGCAAGGCTTAAACATTTCCGTGTTTGCGCCGCCGGCGGCAAGCGGCACAGCTCAGCGCTACGGCGACGAGCTCGCCAACGTTTTGACCTATTACTCGAACGAATTCGGCCCATTACCGTCGCCCACTATGACGCTGGCGCAATTGCCGGACGGCACGGTCGACAGTTTCTCGGCTCCGGGACTGCTGCTGCTCAGCGCGCGCGACTGGGGCACCACGGTAAATCAGAACGAACTCGCGCACTTATCCGCGCAGCAGTGGTGGGGCAATCAGGTGCTGCCCGCATCGCCGGGAGACGCCTGGGCCACTGACGGGTTGGCGCAATACGTGGCCGCAATGTACATCGAGCACTCGCAGGGAGAGCAAGGTTTTCGCCGCGAATTGACGAATTATGCCGTAGGCTCGGTGATGTTCGACAGCGCAACACCCATTGCACAATCGCAGGATTTGCAGCCGTACTCGCAGCAATATCAGTCGATAGTGGTGGATAAGGGCGCGATGGTATTTCACATGTTGCGGACGTCCATGGGAGACGCGGCTTTCAATTCAGTGCTGCACGATTTCTATACTGCGCACGCTGGAAAGACCGCAAGCATCGAGGATTTCGAAAAAGCTGCGGAAGCCCATATGCCGCCGCGTAAGGCCGGCCAGCCGCATCTGAATCTGGTTGCATTTTTTTCTCAGTGGCTCGATTCCACGGGCATTCCGGAATTCAAGCTGGAGTACATCGTTTACCGAACACCGAAGGGCTTCAAAGTCGTCGGCAAAGTCACGCAGCCGCTCGAGACTTTCAACATGCCGACCGAAATCCGCGTGAATACGGAGGGAAACCCGGTCACGAAAACGGTGCAAGTGATCGGGACAAGCACTCCGTTTGAACTGGAAACTTTCGGAAGGCCGAAGCCCGATGGCATCTCCATCGATCCGGACAACGATATCCTGAAATCTAGTCCCCAGCTGCATGTGCGGGCGCTTATCGCGCGCGGCGAAGGCCTCGCGGCCCAGGGAAACTTCCAGGAGGCTATCCAGCAATACCAGGAAGCGCTGGCCCTGCAAGCCAACAATTCCCTGGCGGATTTTCGGATTGGCGAATCGTATTTCTATCAGAAAAATTATTCGGCGTCGGCGGATTCTTTCCGTAATGCGCTCGATGGCGATCTCGATTCCAGCTATAAGTGGGTCGAAGTCTGGAGCCACATTTATCTTGGGAAGATTTTTGATCTGACCGGATCGCGCGAGCGCGCCATCAATGAATATCAGAAAGCCGAGGAACTGAAAGACAACACGGGCGGGGCACAGCAGGAAGCCGAGAAGTATATGAAGTCACCTTACACTGCGGCAGGCAGCACGCAAGCCGCCACCACGAAGCCCGAAGACAAACCCTCGAAACCTTAGCAAACGGGGGCTACGCCTTATGCCCCTTTGCTTTCCTTCTTTTTGGTCTCTTTCCACACTTGCTCGAATACTTCGAGGGATCGTTTGTCGAACAGAACAAATTGCACTTGTTCGAGAGACGTCGCGCCTTGCAGATGCTTTTGCGCCTCGGCGAGCATGATTTCAGCGCATTCGCGCATCGGAAAACCGGCAATGCCGGTGCCGACGGCTGGAAACGCGATTGTCTTGAGGTTATTTTGCGCGGCAATGCGAAGCGCGTGAGCTGTGGAGCCGCGCAGTGCTCGTTCCGTTGTCGCGCCGCCCAACTGCATGCTGGCTGCGTGAATTACGTGACGCGCTTTCAGCCGTCCGCCGGACGTGATGGCCGCGCCGCCCACAGGAATTGAACCGATGGCGTCGCATTCGCGCTGAATCTGCTCGCCACCCTTGCGGCGAATCGCTCCCGCCACGCCGCCTCCGAGCTGCAAGTCATTGTTCGCGGCGTTGACGATCGCGTCGGTATCCGCCTCCGTCAAATCGCCTTGCAGCAAAACGATTTTGTCTGCAATTTCGGCCATGGCTGAATACTAAAAAACTCCTACGCCTTCTGCTTGGCTGCCGCATCCTTGTACTCGAAAACGCCGCGACCCGATTTGCGTCCCAGCCGCCCGGCCTTCACATATTGTTCAATCAATGGGCAGGGGCGATACTTGTCGCCAAGCGTGCGATGCAAATGTTGAAGAATACTCAATCGCACGTCGAGTCCAACCAGATCGACCAGCTCAAAAGGTCCCATCGGATGATTGAGTCCAAGCTTCAAGGCCTTGTCGATATCCGCGGCGCTGGCAATTCCCTCCTGCAACATGTAAAACGCTTCGTTGCCGATCATCGCATTGATGCGGCTGGTGACGAAACCTGGCGACTCGCGCACAACCACGACTTCCTTCCCCATGCGGCGCCCCGCTTCGGCACAGGCGGCGACGGTTGCTTCCGATGTTTCCAGGCCGCGGACAATTTCCAGCAACTTCATCTTCTGAACAGGATTGAAAAAGTGCATGCCGATGCAATTCTCGGGGCGAAAAGTAATTGCAGCCATTTCCGTGATGGAAAGCGAAGATGTATTGCTGGCAAAAATCGCGCCCGGCTTGGCGAATTTGTCGAGAATCGTGAAAATCTCGAGCTTCACTTCCATCTCTTCGGGAACGGCCTCGATCACCAGGTCCGCTTCACGGCAGGCGTCTTGCACTGAACCGGACGTGACGATACGCGCAAGCGATTGCTGCTTCTGCTCCTCCGTCGCCTTGCCTCGCGCGATTCCTTCGTCGAATGCGCGGCGAATGTATTCGATGCCTTGCTCCTGCATCGATGGCGACACATCTTCGAGAATCGTTCGGTAGCCGGCGAGCGCGGAGCAATACGCAATGCCGCGTCCCATCGTCCCCGCGCCGATGATTGCCACGGTCTTGATGTCCATTCGCTCTCCTTCGGATGACTTTCGCGCGACAAGCGTGTGGCGTTATGCGCGCGCCGGAAACAGCCGGGCGGCGTTGTCGTACAGAATCTTGCGCTGCGCCTCGGCGGAAATCGGCAACGCGCGGAATTTTTCCATATTGCCGCGAATTCCGGGCACGCCAGGACCCGGCCAGTCAGTTCCCCAAAGAACCTTATCGGCAATTTCGTCGATGCGCGGAAAAGATTCCATCAGCCGGTGCGGCGGAATGCCGGAAATATCCATGTACATATTCGGATGTCGGCGAACGAGAAAAAATGCTTCGTTCATCCACAGCGGCCGGCCACCGTGCGCCAAAATGATAACGAGTTTCGGAAAGTCGATGGCAACGTCGTCGGCGAGCATCGGCTGGGCATACACGTTGCGCGCGCCGGGGAAAATCGAAGTGCCCGTGTGGATCATCACGGGCATGCCGTGCGCCTGCGCGCGATCGTACATGCTCGCAAGCGGACCAAGCCCATCTCGATAGGCGTTGGGCGCAAAGAGTTGATGCGAAGGATGCACTTTGAGCCCGCGAATGCCCAATTTCGCGAGCCGGTCGACTTCCGCTCCTGCCTCGGGCACATATTTCGGATGTACGGAACCAAAAGCGAGCAACCGTTTCGGATCGGCCGAGCAATATTTCGCAATCCAGTCATTCACCTCGGGCGGAAAACCAATCACATCTGGACTCACGTAATTGATCAAGCCGGCGCGTTCAATTCCAGCTTCATCCAGAAATTGCAGGAACAGCTTCGAATCCGCGGAATATTTTTGCACTTCGGGATAATCTTTGCGGCCTTTTTGAATCAACGCCAGAGCATGCGGCTTGAACATGTGCAAAGGCTGAATGTGAATATGAATGTCAATTACAGCGCCCGAATCTGATGGCAAGCAATTCCTCCTTAGAATTTAGGCAAACCGCAGCGCGGCCTACGCGTTCCCGTGACCATTTTTCCAGGTGTCTTCGAGCGCGCGGCGCGTAAACACGCGCACCATGTCGCGGCGATAGACGGGCGTCGAGCCGGAAGTCGTCAACGGCTTGCCCGTCTGAATTGCGGCGTGCGCGACGCGCTCCGCGAGTTCCAGCGACCACTTCCGGCCGACGAGCGATTCGCCTGCCTGGGTCACCATCATTGGAGCTGGATTCACAGCGGACAGAGCAATGCGCGCGTCCTTGCAAATACCGGCAGAATCGACCTCCATCGCAACGGCCACGCCAGCGAGCGGATAGTCGATCGAGTCCCGAACGCGCAACTTGTGATACACGCCGCGACGGCCGGCCATATGCGCGGGCACGTGAACGGCAATGAGCAATTCGTTGCGCGCCAGGGCGATGCGATCCATGCCGTCATTTTTATAGAACTCGCGCAGAGGCACGCGCCGTGTTCCCGAAGGACCGGCGACTTCCAGCTCTGCGTCGAGCGTCAAAAATGCGGGCGCGGAGTCGCCTGACCACGCGGCCCAGCAGAATTTTCCTCCAGGCGCAACGTGGCAAATATCGCCATCTTTTTTCAAACAACCGCCGAGAGATTGCCGCCAGAAATGCGACTGGTTGTACCAGCGGCAACGCGTTTCGAGGCACAGGTTGCCGCCGATCGTCCCCATGTTGCGCTGCAGCGGACCGGCTACCGTTCCAATCGCGCTCGCAAGCACCGGAAATTCCTCTCGAAGCCACGGTGTTTCGAGAATATTGGTCAGCGTGGCCGTCGCGCCGATGCGCAGGCCGTGGCGTGGCGACAAATCTATGGTTGCCAATTCGCGCAGAGGCTTTACGTCGACTAACACACGCGGCGTGAAAAGCCTCATCTGTAAATTGGGAATCACATCCGTGCCACCCGCAATCACCAGCGCGTCGGCGCCGTATTGATCCAGCATGCTGACAGCTTCGGCTACGCTGCGAGGCTGCAAAACTCTGAAGGCAGGAAGCGTCATCGATGAGCCTCTGTCACCTGTGGCTTCTTCGCCGCATTTACTCCATTACCAGTCGCCGATTTCTGTTTTTCGCGCAACGCATCGAGAATTTTATCTGGCGTGATGGGAATCGAGTTGATGCGCACTCCGACCGCATCGAAAATCGCATTTGCAATCGCTGGAATCGTCGCCGCAAGCGAGCCTTCGCCAGCCTCCTTCGCGCCAAACGGACCTTCCGGATCGATACTCTCGACGATGATCGACTCGATCTCGGGATTCTCTTTCGTTGCGGGAATGCGATATTCGAGCAACGATGGATTCATCAGGCGGCCGTCTTTCCAAATCATGTCTTCTTGCAGCGCCTGTCCAAATCCCATGTAAACCGAGCCCTCGATCTGCCCTTCGACTGTGAGCGGATTCAGCGCTTTGCCGCAGTCGTGCGCCGCAACAATTTTATCGACGCGGACGTGGCCCGTTTCTGGATCAACGGTGACTTCTGCGACTTGCGCGCTGTAGCTGTAGGCCGGTGAAGGGCCCACGCCGGCGCCCTTGAATTTCCCGCCGCGCGCCGTTTCGGGAGGCGCGTAAGTGCCGCGAGCTATCAGCGCTCCATGAAATTCGAGCGCGACGGCGACTGCTTCGTCGAACGAAAGATTCTTGTCCAAATCGCTCTTGTGCGAAATGCGCCCGTTTTTCGCTTCGAAATCTTCCGCCGCGCAACCGAATTTCTTCGCCACCGCTGCAGCAATTTGGTCGCGCATATCTTTCGCCGCATTCAGGCACGCGTTGCCGGCCATGAACGTGACGCGGCTCGAATAACTGCCAAGGTCAATCGGCGTGAGCTCCGTGTCGGCGGCGACCAGCTTGATGCGGTCCGCTGTGACGCCAAGAACTTCCGCGGCGATTTGCACTTGCATCGTGTCCGAACCCTGGCCAATCTCAGAAGCGCCGGTGTAAACGGTGACCGCCGCGTCGCGATCAATCTTGATGTGCACCGTCGTGTGCGGCATGTTCGAACGGATAATGGGATTCGCTGCTCCGCTGACGTAATGGCTGCACGCCATGCCCACGCCCTTGCCATAGGGCAGCTTCCCCTTCTTCTCCGCCCAACCCGAACGTTCGAAAACTTTCTCGATGCATTCCGGCAAGCCGTAGCTTGTGACGCGAAGCGAATTTGCTGTGATGCACGGCGCCTTCAGCAGATTTCGCCTGCGGACTTCGAGAGGATCAAGTCCGGCCTGATGCGATAGCTGGTCGAGGATGGACTCGAAGGCGAAGCGCACGTTGACCGTGCCGTGGCCGCGCATCGCGCCGCACGCGGGCTTATTCGTGAGCACGCGAAAACCGTCGTATTGCACATTCGCGATGTCGTAAATCGCTCCGAGCAGCGCGCCTGAATAGAGCACCGTCACCGGGCCGTAGCCGCAATACGCGCCGCCGTCCTGAATCACGCGCGCTTGCACTGCGGTTATTTTCCCCGCACGAGTCATCCCCACTTTCAAATAAACGATAGTGATTGGCCGGCCACGATGCGCCAGGAAAACTTCCTCGCGCGTATACGTGATCTTCACGGGCTTGCGCGATTTTTTCGCGAGCACGCACGCGGCAACTTCCAGAGGAATGATCTCGCTCTTGCCGCCAAAGCCGCCGCCGATGAGCGGCTTGATCACTCGGATCTGGCTCATCGGCATTTCGCAAACTGTGGCGATGGTGCGATGAAGGTAGAACGGCACTTGCGTGGAAGAATGAACAGTTAAGCGCTCATCCGGCTCCCACACCGCGAGCGTTGCGTGCGGCTCCATGGCGGCCTGATTGACTTCGCCCGCGTAATAACGCTCCTCCGCAACGAAATCCGCCTCGTCAAAACCCTTTTCCGGATCTCCGAATACGTGGTGATATTCCTTCTCGATATTTTGTGGCCGCTCTTCATTGATCCAGTTCGATGCCGCCTTCATGGACTCCTCGGGATCGAACCATCCCGGCAGTTGTTCGTAGTCGACGCGAATTAAATCGAGCGCCTGCTCGGCGATTTCAGGAGTTGTCGCTGCGACGGCAGCGATGTTGTCGCCAATGTAGAGAGCCTTGCCAAGCGCGAACGCACGTTCGTCGTGGCCGATAGGCAGAATGCCGTAGGGATTGCGCGCGTCTTCCCCAGTGGCCGTCACCTTGACGCCCGCGAGTGCTTCCGCTCGCGAAGTGTCAATCGAACGAATGCGCGCATGGGCATAGGGCGAATGCAGGATTTTCCCGATCAGCATTCCGGGGACGGAAAGATCATCCGCATATTTGCCGAGGCCCGTGACTTTGGCGCGAGCATCCGTCATCGCCATGGGCTTGCCGATGATGTTGAACCCGTTGGTATTTTTCGCCATAGTCAGCGGGTCGCCGGGACCTGCGTCGCGGACTTCGCGCGCAGCTTTTCAATCGCGTATTTCACGGACTCGTAGATTTGCATGTAGCCCGTGCAGCGGCAGAGATTCCCGGAGAGCGCTTCGCGAATCTCGTCCATGGAAGGCTCTGGGTTGCGGTCGAGCAAGGCCTTGGTTGCAATCATAAATCCCGGTGTGCAATAGCCGCATTGCGCGCCGCCCATTTCCGCATAGCCTTCCTGCACGGGATCGAGCTCACCCGGGCCGCCGAGTCCTTCGACCGTCGTGATTGCGCGCCCTTCGTAGCTGGCTGCGAGCGCGACGCAGGAAAGCATCGGCGTTCCGTCGATGAGCACCGCGCAGCAGCCGCAACTCGAATCATCGCAACCGCGCTTCGAACCAGTGAGACCAAGATCTTCGCGAAGCGCGTCGA
>DATGJE010000210.1:0-4855 GCA_035295305.1 Candidatus Acidiferrales bacterium
AGCGATTCCGCGCCGTTGGTATCGAGAATCGTGCGCGAGTCCACTTTGCTGGCCACGCGGAACGAAATGCGCGCCGGGAAATTCGCTTTGATCAAGCCAGTGATCACGTCGACCGAAGGCCGTTGTGTTGCCAAAATTAAATGGATGCCAACCGCGCGCGCCATTTGCGCCAGCCGGGTGATGGATTCCTCGACGTTCGTCGTATCGACCATCATCAAATCGGCGAGCTCGTCGATCACAATCACGATGTAGGGCAGGGGCTTGTGCTCGGTCTCTTCGACGTCGTCAAAGAGAGACATCGGCTGGCCCTTCTCGAACGTGCGATTGTACTGGTCGATGTTGCGCACGCCGCGCTGCGCCAACAGCTTCAGGCGCCGCTCCATTTCCTTCGTCGCATTGCGCAACACGTTCGACGCGACTTTCGGATCCGTGACGACTGGCGTGTACAAGTGCGGGATGTCTTCGTAGAGTCCCAGCTCGATGCGCTTCGGATCTATCAGCACCACTTTCAATTCGTCAGGCGTCGACTTGTACAGCATGCCCATCAGCATTGAGTTGATGAACACGCTCTTGCCGGTGCCCGTCGCGCCGGCGATCAACAAGTGCGGCATTTGCGCCAGATCGGCGGCGCGAATGTGACCGACGAGGTCCTTGCCTAGCGGAAGCGCCATCTTCGTCGAGGACTGCGAAAACTCCGGCGACTCGATCACTTCGCGCAGCGCAATCGTTTCGCGATGCGGATTCGGCACTTCGATTCCGACAGTCGATTTTCCCGGGATGCGCTCGATCAAAATCGATTCGGCTTTCAATGCGAGGCACAGATCGTCCGCAAGTCCTGTGATGCGGCTGTATTTGATTCCCGCTTCCGGCTTCAATTCGAACGTGGTGACCACGGGTCCGGGGTTGATTTGCGTTACGTGCCCCGCAACGTCGAATTCAGCGCACTTCTGCTCAATCGCGCGCGCGTACTCCTTCAACTCCGGCTCCGTCATGCGTTCGCTGCGCTCCGCGCCTCGCAGCAACGTCGGCGAAGGCAGTCGGTACGTCATTTTTCCCTTGGCGATTTTCGGCTCGGTGCTCGACGATCTCCGCGGCGCTTGCGCGGCTTCGATTGGCTCGCTGAACGTGATCACAGGCGCGACGCGGCGCAGCTCACCTTTCGCACGCTCCTCGTGCTCGTCCTCCGCGGCGAGTTCTTCCGCGTCCCTTATGGTCGTCGCGACTTTCGTTTTTTGTTGCGCGGGTACCGCGGGCCTGCCGGCGATCTTGATTTCTTCCACGCGTTTGCGCAGCTTCTCCGACTCGCGGGCTTCGCGCCAATCCTTTACGCGGTCAACGAGCGCCAGGATTCGCTTACCCAGGAAGCCTTCAGCGCCCAACGGACCGCGCATCCATTTTGCCGTCCCCGCAAAAGTGAAATGCGTGGTCAGCAGCAACGCCGCGAAAATGCACGCCAATGCCACTACGTTTGCACCAATCGAATTAAACGCGGAGCGCAAAAGGTGTGCTGTCAGATTACCAAACATTCCGCCGGGCGGCAGCGCTCCGCGCACTTCGGGGACGCCCGTCAGCGAGAATTCGGCGGGCAGCGCGAAAATAAACAGCGCGCAGCCGATCGTCTTCGCAATCGGCGCGTTCACTTTTTGACTGCGAAACCGCCGAAACGCCAGCAGAAACAGTCCGACAGGGAAGAGAAACGCGGCGTACCCGATGCCCTGAAAGAAAAGATCGGCGATATGCGCCCCGACCGGCCCAATCCAGTTGTGCGATGGCCCGGCGGAAGGAGGCGCGGCCGCCACATTGAATGCCGCGTCTTGTGGCGAATAGGAAAGCAGGCTCAGCGCGAGCAATACAGCCAGCGTGATGCCCACAAAGCCGGCGAGTTCGTTGATGCGGCGATTTTCGGTCAAAGCGAATATGCGCACAATTTCTCCTGGGCTGTGGGGGAAGGCCTCAGCATCGCACGGGGACGCGTGGGCGCTAGCGCGCGTGACCCATGTGGAAGAATAGTAACAGAATCACTATACCGAGCAGAATGCGGTAGTAAATGAATATTTTCAGCGTGCGTACTTGCAGATAACGCAGGAAAAAGGCGATCGCGATCATGCCCACCACCGCCGATACCGCAATGCTGATGGCAATCATCGAGAAAGGAATCGGCAATGTTCCGGCGTGGTGCATCTTCATGAGCTTCGGAAGTTCGACCACGGCCGCACCCGCGATGATCGGCGTCGAGAGCAGAAACGAAAAACGCGCCGCCGCCTCGCGCGTCAGCCCGCGGAAAAGCCCTGCGGTGATTGTCGCTCCGGAACGGGACACGCCCGGGAATAATGCGAATGCCTGCGCGATGCCGATGGCCATCGCGTCCACAAAACTTACCCGCTCCATGGGACGGTCAAGCCGCCCTGCGTATTCGCCGTACCACATCAGCAGGCCCACCACGATCAGCGCCGCGGCGATTGCCAGAATGTACCAGCTCTCTCCCTGTCGGTCTTCAATCTTGTGCTGAAACAGGAATCCCACCACGGCGCCCGGAATGGTGGCCGCGACGATATACCAGAACATTTTCCGCTGATGCTCCACGTATTCATAACTCGCATGCCGCGGATAATGCAGTCCGATTCCCGCTGCGAGCAATTGGAGCCAGTCACGCAGAAAGTACAGAACCACCGCGATCAACGTGCCGGTGTGCAGAGCCACGTCGAACGCCAGTCCGGGATCCGGCCATCCCGCCAGCCACGGGAACAAAATCAAATGCGCGGTCGAGCTGACGGGCAGAAATTCCGTGATACCTTGAATGATTGCGAGAATAATCGCCTGGTAGAGGTGCATCGGTGCTTAGTTCTCCTGGGCAGCTGATCCCGTGAGCGGCTTCGACATCGAGAACGCGTCGAGCCCTCCGGGATAATAGTTGCGAATCCGGCCGCGTGTACGATAGCCGTGCTTGTTCCAGAAGGCAATCGCGGCTTCGTTGTTGGTTGCTGTTTCCAGCCACACCTCGCGCGTGCCCCGTTTTCGCAAACTCGCCTCCGTCCGGCGCAGAAGGGAAGCGCCCAGGCCGGCGCGGCGGTGCAATTCGAGCACGTCAATCGTGACGATGTGCGCGCGGACGTCCTGTCGCGCGGTGACGATAAATCCGGCGATCTTCTTGCGCGAAGTTTTCGCGTTGCTCTTGCGTCCGCCCCCGCCGTCGCTGCTGCCGCGGATTTCCGCGACCAGGCATTCCGCGCCCGGCAGGCTCAGATACCAGCGCAGCTCTCCGCGAGAATACGCGATGTCCGCTGGATAGCAGGCTTGGTCGATGGCGTAAATCGCATCGAAGTCCGCAGCAACGTATTCGCGAATCGAGAATCTCACGGTGCACAATAATACCCGCGAACGCCAATCCTCCGTAAACAGGAAGCGCTCAGCGACAGGGAAGGGAAGTGCTTGGAGCCTATTTGTCCAGATGCTTTCTCTTGCGTCTTTGCTTTGCGATGTAGCGCGCCAGGCTGGCAATCGCGTCTTCCCACAGGGAATCAACGAAAGTGCGCAAATCGAGCAGCGTTTCAGCGTTCAAGTTGAAATAATGACGCGTGCCTTCGCGCCTTTCGCCCACCAGCCTTGCTTGCTTCAAAATTTTCAAATGCTGCGAAACGGCGGGACGCGTGACCGGCAGTCTCTCCGCGAGCTCTCCCACGGTCATCGGCCGTCGCCGCAGCCGTTGCAGCACTGTCTGCCGCGTGCGGTCACCAAGAGCCGTAAGTATATAATTACCGTTAGCCACAGCTAACCATTATCACAAAGCCTCAATCGAGTCAAAGAAAAGTAACCCATCCAGGAGCGCTTCGGCTGGTCTAACCTTTGACGGAACTCCGCGGTTCAGACTTCGAGGATCACGGGCAAAATCATGGGCCGTTTGGAGGTTTTCTTGTTGAGGAAACGCTTCAAGTCCGTGCGGATTTTTTCCTTGATGACGCTCCAGTCCGTCTTTTCCTCGGAATTCGATTGCTCGACGGTTTTCACGATCACTTCGCGCGCCTGCGCCATCAACTCCTGTCCATCGTCGGAAGGCAAAAAGCCGCGGCTCACAATCTCCGGAGGCGTTTCCATTCGTCCGCTGTGCTTGTTGATGGCGATGATTGGCACGACGATGCCGTCTTCCGCCAAGTGTCGCCGGTCGCGAATTACAAACTCTTCGAGCTCTTCGAGCGACCCAGAATCGACGCACACGCGCCCCACAGTCACCGGGTCGCGACGGAACGCGCCGCCGTCCGATGTGAACTCAATTGGCTGCCCCGACTCGACCAGCAGGATTTGGCCCGACACGGAGCCCACTTGATGCGCCAACGCAGCGTGTTGAAATAATTGCCGGTACTCCCCGTGAATCGGAACGAAATATTTCGGCCGCACCAGATTCAGCAGCAGCTTCATTTCTTCCTGACTGCCGTGGCCGGAGACGTGTATCGGGGCCGAACGCCCGCTCTCGTAATAAACCAGCACGCGCCGCCGGAAAAGATGATCAATCATCCGCGAGATGGCTTTTTCGTTTCCGGGAATGATGCGCGCCGACACGATGACCGTGTCGTTTTCCTCGATGGCCATCAGCCGATGATTGTCGACGGCGATCCGCGACAGGGCCGACATGGGTTCCGCCTGGCTGCCGGAAGCAAGGATGACAATTTTTTTCGGATCGAATGATTTGATGTCCTGCGGGCGCACAACTGAGCCGTCTGGAATGCTCAACTTTTTCATCGAGTGCGCGATTTCGACGTTGTCCACCATGCTGCGCCCGATGAAGCCGACTTTGCGCCCTTGTTCCGTGGCGACGTCGATCACTTGCTGGATGCGATGCACGGAGCTCGAGAAGCACGAA
>DATGJE010000211.1:0-13482 GCA_035295305.1 Candidatus Acidiferrales bacterium
GTAATGCTTATTGTCATCCCGAGCCGCCATGCGGCGAGGCCTGCCTGCCGCAGGCAGGGATCTGCTTTGCTTTCCGATTTTCGAGTTTCGCTTTTCGCCTCTCGCCTATCAACTATCGACTCTCAACTATTCATATCTCAGTGCCACCATCGGATCCACCCGCGCCGCTCTTCGCGCCGGCACATAACACGCAGCCATTGCCACAATCGCCAGCAGCAACGCCACCCCCACATACGTCGCCGGATCCGTCGCCGTCACTCCATACAGCATCGCAGCCATCAGCCGCGTCAGCCCCAGCGACGCTGCAATGCCGATCGCCACTCCAAGGACAATCAATTTGGCTCCCTGCCCAATCACCAGTTTCAACACGTCGGCCTGCTGCGCGCCCAACGCCATGCGAATCCCAATCTCGTGCGTCCGCTGCGTAACCAGATAAGACATCACCCCGTATAGCCCCACCGCCGCCAGCACCAGCGCCAGTGCCGCGAACGCGCTGAGCAACGACGTTTGCAGCGTTGTGTCCTGCATGCTCTCCGCGACGATTTCATCCATTGTGCGGATGTGGTAGACCGCAATTGTGCTGTCGAGGTCGCGCACAGCTCCGCGAATCGCGTTCACCATGCCCGCTGGCGCAACCTTCGTCTTCACGGAGATGATTACTCCCAGGCCGGTGGGATCGAGTTGCATCGTCACGGGAGCGTAATTCTCCGGCGCGGCGCTCTCCCGGACGCTTTCCTGCTTTTCATCGCCGACCACGCCGATGACAATGCGTTCCACCTTATCGCCTGCTCCGGTGTAGCTCTTGCCCAGCGGATCCTGATGCGGCCAGAAAAGTTTGGCCATGGCCTGGTTAATGACCACAGGAAAAGACAGGCCCGAAGGCATCTTCAATTGAGTTTTATCTTTCTCCGCCGCTTGCGATAGCGCGACGAACTTCTCATTCAAGTCCATGGCCTGCTGCATGTCTTGCGCGTTGAAAATGCGTCCTTCAATCAACGGAATGCCAAACGTCTCGAAATATTCCGGCGTAATGTAATTGACCTCGACAAGCTGATTCGCCAGTTTGGGATTGCTGTTTCCCGGCACGGTCACATACCCGTTCCACCCGCCATTCATGGCCATTACCGTCGAGACTGATGCGCTGGAAATCCCGGGAATGCTGCTGACGCGCGCGTTCAGGTAATCGATGAATTGCCTCTGCGCCGCGATGGTCTTGAATCGCGCCGCGGGCAAATTGAGGCGCATGGTCAGGACATTGTGGGGATCCACGCCGATATTCGCCGAGCGCAACAGCTCGAAGCTGCGCAGCAGCAGTCCCGCGCCAACGAGCAACGCAAGGGACACCGCGATTTCCGCCACCATCAGCGTGTTGCGCAGCGCGCGCCCGCGGCCTGTCACGCTGACGACCGCGTTCGCGCTCGATTTCAGCTCTTCGCTTAAGTCCAAACGCGAACTGTGCAGCGCTGGCGCGAGGCCAAACAAAATCCCCACCAGCAGGCTCACGCCCACAGTGAAAAGCAACACGGTCACGTTCACGCCGACCGGATTGATGCGCGGAATAGGCAAGGTCTGCGCCGATTGCAAAATCGAAACACCCCACCACGCGCCAAGAAGCCCAAGCGCCGCGCCTGCGAGCGCGAGCAAAACGCTTTCAGTGAGTAATTGCCGCGCCAAACGCCAGCGGCCCGCGCCCATCGCCGCGCGCACTGCCATTTCGCGCACGCGCCCGGTCGAACGCGCCAGCAGCAAATTCGCGATGTTCGCGCACGCAACCAGCAGCACCAGCGCCACCGCGCCCAGCAAAATTAAAAGCTGCCCGCGCGAGCTTCCCACCAGCCTTTCTTTCAATGGAAAGACTAGGGAATGGACGTCCTGATCGTTTGCCTCGCGGTACGCCTTATTCAGCCGCGCCGAAACGGCCAGCAAATCCGCGCGCGCCTGTTCGATGGTGACGCCATCCTTCACGCGCCCAATCGCGTGCGCCCAATGGCTGCCGCGGCTGTGCATCAGCGGCGTAGTCATGTCTTCGGGGATCCACAGGTCCGTCTCCGCCGGAAAATCGAACCAGCGCGGCATCACGCCAACGACCGTGTACGGCTCGCCGTTCAACTGCACTGTCTTGCCCACCGCGTCTGTAGCGCCCGCAAGGTGTCGCTGCCAGAATGCGTAGCTCAGAATCACAAGCTGATGTTTGCCCTGATCTTCGCCCTTCGCGAAACCGCGTCCGATGAGCGGCTGCACATCCAGCGTGTCGAAGAAATTCGCCTGCGTGGCGATCGCAGCGGCGGCTTCAGGCAGATCGCCTCCGCCCGCGCTGTACGACATCGAGGATGCATACCCGTACAGGCTCATCGAACTGAACGTCTTGTTTTGTGCCTGCCAGTCCAGATAGTCCGCGCCGTCCAGCGGGAACGCTCCCGGCGCTGCTTCCGTTTCGCGCAACTCCACAAGCCGCGCCGGATTCTTAAACGGCAGTGGCTCCAGCAGCACCGAATTGATCACCGAGAAAATCGCCGTATTCGCGCCAATCCCCAGCGCCAGCGTCAACACCGCAATCGCCGTAAATCCCGGCGACTTCGCCAGCATCCTCAGCGCATATCTCGCATCCTGCATCAGCGTGTTCATCCTTCACCTCGCCAATTTTCCCTTCGCTGCTCGCCCCTCATTGGTGTCTGCCTTTCGTCTTCGCTTTCGCATCCTCGCTTTTGCGTCTTCGTCTTTTTGGAGTGCGGCGGCTCGACGCCGCTTTGCCTTTCGCTCTTCGCCTTTTGCCTTTCGCCTTTGCCTTTACGGGTGCCCCATCCTGAATGTTTTTTGTGAAGGGTGGGGTCTTTCCGCGCTTCTCTAACTCAAATCGTTTCAGCTTTCACTTCTTGCTCTTGGCCCTTCTTGTCTTTAGCTTTCGACTCTCGACCATCAACTATCAACTTGCTTCTTCACTCATACCTAAGCGCCACCATCGGATCTACTCTCATCGCCCTCCGCGCCGGCACATAACATGCCGCAATCGCCACCAGCGCGAACAAAACCGCCACTCCCACAAACGTCGCCGGATCGCTCGTCGTCACCTGGTACAACATGAACGACAACGATCGCGTCGCACCGAATGCCCCCACAGTCCCGATCGCAATTCCAATCAACGTCAGCGTCATCGCTTGTCGCACCACCATGCCCATCACCTGCTGTGGTTTCGCGCCCAACGCCATCCGAATCCCGATCTCGTGCGTCCGCTGTGCTACGGTGTGCGCCATCACTCCGTAAATCCCCAGCGCGCCCAAAAACAGCGCCAGCGCCCCGAAAAAAACCATCAGCTTCATCATCACGCGGTTCCCGCTATCCTGTATCGCCATCAACGTTGCCATCTGCTCGACGGAAGAAACCGGCTGGTTCGGATCCACCGCCCAAATCGAGTCGCGTATCGCCGTTGCCAGCGCCGCGGAATCGTTGGCCGTTCGCGCCACAAATCCCAGCGTCGGCGAGGGAAATTGCGCCAGCGGAACGTACATCTGCCTCTCGGGTCGCGCACGCAATTGGTACATCTTGACGTCGCTCACCACGCCCACAATCGTGCACACCGTATGTTGCTCGCCGAATTTCAACTTCTGTCCGATGGGATCTTCGTTCGGCCAGAACTGCCGCGCCAGCGTCTGATCAATCACGGCCACGGGCGCGTCTCCGGGTCCGTCCGCCGAAGTGAATGCCCGCCCTTTCACCAGTTGCATCTGCATCGCAGCAAAATAATCGGGCGAGACGGCCGTCCAGCGCGCGCCCAGCACTTCGCCCGGCTGCGGAGCGGGTTTTCCCACCGCTTCGACGTCATACATTTGCCCAAAGCCGCCGAACGGCACAGCACTCGCCACGCCCGCGGAAACCACGCCCGGCAACCCGTGAATCCGCGCCAGCACATCGTCGCTGAAGTTTCGCTGTCGCGCTTCCAGCGCGTATTTTGTTTTTGGCAGCGCCACTTGCGCCACCAGCAGACTCGCGGGGTTGTATCCTGGGCTCGACCGCACTGAAATCACGAAACTCTTCACCAGCAGGGTCGTCGAAATCAGCACCACCACGGCCAGCGCGATTTCTCCCGCCACGAAAATCCGCCGCATTCGCGCGCCGCGTCCGCTTTTCGAAGCCTGCCCCGACGCTTCCTTCAACGCGCGGTTCAAATCGATCCCTGAACTCTCAAACGCCGGCGCCAGCCCGAAAACCACGCCGCACACCAGCGCAATTCCCAGCGTGAAGGTCAGCGTTATCCAATCCAAATTCACTTCACCGTAATTCACCAGGTATCCGCGAATGTGCCCCGGAATCATCGATTCAATCCAGCTCATTCCCCATGCCCCAAACAGCACTCCCGCCATCCCTCCGAAGAGAAACAGCAGCAGCGATTCGGTCAGCAGTTGCCTCACCAGTCGTCCCCGCGTCGCGCCCAACGCGCCCCGTACGGCCATCTCTTTCGTGCGCTGCGCAGCTCGCGCCAACATCAAGTTCGCCACGTTGGCGCAGGCAATCAGTAGAATCAGTCCCACAATCCAGGAGCAAATCGTCACCTGCTGATTTCCTTGTTCTTTGCCGATTTCATATGCCATCGGGCTGACCAGCGACGTGATATTCGTGTTCGTCTTCGGATACTGTTTTTCGAGGTGCCCGAAAATCGCGGTCGTTTCGGCGGCTGCTTGTTGTTGCGTGACGCCGGACTTCAGCCTCCCGAAAGCGTAGAACCACGAACTATTGCGGTCGCTGCGCTCTTTATCCGTCAGCGCCAGCGGCGTCCAAATGTTGCAGATCCCCAGGAGCGGAAATTGAAATTTACCGGGCATCACGCCAACAACAGTGTAAGCCTCGTCACCGATGTTGATGCTGCGTCCGATGATATTAGAATTTTGCGCGTACCGGCTCTTCCACAGTCCTTCGCTGATGATCGCGACATGCGCCGCCCCGGACACGTCATCGCTGGCCGTGAAAGTCCGACCCAGAAGCGGCCTGACGCCGAGGGTATCGAAAAAATTCCAGCTTACGCGGCCGCCATCCACCAGCGCTGGCGGACCGTCGCCCGTGAGATTGAAGTCCCAGCTCGCCCAGGCCGCCGTTTGTTCGAACGTCGTAGTTTGCCTCTGAAAATCCTGGAAATCCGCCGTCGAACTCACATCGTCGCTGGTCCATCCCTTTTTCTTGTCGTGCGACAGCAACACCATCAGACGGTCCGCTTGCGGATAGGGAATGGGCCTGATGATCCATGCATCCACGAAGCTGAAAATCGCCGTATTCGCCCCGATGCCCAGCCCCAGCGTCAAGACAGCGATCGCCACAAATGCGGGTGACTTCCTCAGGATTCGCAACCCGTATCGCAGGTCCTGTACAAGCGTCTTCATCGAATACACCCCTGGTAATTCTTGTAAAGGAGTACGCAGATCGGATTCCGAAGACGTGATTTGCTAACTACAGTGGTATCAGAATATTACGTGAGGAATGATTCGCAGCCGCTGCTTATCTTGTCCGTTTGCGGGAGCCCCTTGTCGCGTAACCGAACACACGCCCGTAAGCGTTAGCCTTTGCGGGTGCCCGATCCTGCCTGCCCTGACGCAGGACAGGGAGCGCTGTAGGCGAAGGGTGGGGTTTTTGTTTGTGCGATGCCACTCACCTCATCCGGCACCCGGCGCGCGCGGAGAGCACTACCGAATTACAAGTGTCGCGGCGGAACTATCCTTGCTCGCCGCTCTGTAAAGTTGAAGGACGTCCTTCGCCCGTTTAAACAGGTCAGCGGGAATCTCGCCCCGTTTGTAGTCAATCCACCCGACCGACCAGCCCAGCGTGACATCCTCTCCCGCGCACTTCATCTCCAACGTACCCAGGCGATCAGAGACAATCTTGGCGTCCCCCAGACTGCATTCGGGCAGAATCACCACGAAATCATCGTCCCCCAGACGCACGCAAAAATCCGAGCCGCGGCTCGCCTTCCTCAAACGGCTGGCAAATTCCTTCAGCACCAACTCAGCAGCGTCGCGCCCAACGCGTTTGTTGAGTTCGGCGAAATCATCCAGATGAAGCGCCACAAGGCTCAGCGGCAGGTTTTTCCGCCGCGCGCGGGCAACCTCTCTCCCAAGGCTCTGCTCAGCCGAAGCTCGAGTGTACAACCCTGTAACCGGATCCATTCGGGAGGGATCGTTTACCTCCACGCTCGCCGGCGCGTCTCCGCTAAGCTCAGTAACGCGCCTTCGCAATCGCCGAAACACCCGCTGCCGGTGGATCAACCAAACATTGAACAGGAGCAGTAAGCTGAGTATTCCCCACCTGGCTTGGTCGGAACGAATCTCAAAGAAGTGTTCGTTATGCAGAAAAAGCGAGTGAAATGAGGACAGCAGGAAGACTATTCCCGCCAGCGCCGTCACGACTAGCGCGGAAAACCACAGCCACCACTCCCACCGATCGATATGCCGTAGTTCGGATTCCATCTGGAGTGCTCCGCGGCCGCCGAGTCCGACGAGCGACACAACCTCCCCAATAGTCTACGCACACTGGCCTTGGCAAAACTACTGGCGCGAAGGACAGTTGTTGCCTGTACGGAAGTTTTCTCTTTTCGGCCCTTAATATGCTATCCGCTCTAAACGCAAGTTTTTCTCTTCGGCTCCTAATACGCCATCTGCTTGGACACGCGACGGTTGCGACTTCCTCTTCCACTTCCGCTTTTTCGCGCCTCGGACGTCGACCTAACACACTATCCCTCTTTTATGTTTTATGGAGTGCAGCGGCTCGACGCCGCTTTGTCTTTGCCTTTGCGGGTGCCCCATCCTGCCTGCCCTGACGCAGGAAGGGAGCGATTCTTGCGGAGGGTGGGCTCTTTGTGTCCTCGTCTAGCTCACAGGCACTTCAGCTTCGGTTTTGTTTCTGCTCTTCGCGTTTCGGCCTTCTTGCCTCTCGCCTTCACTCTCAACGGTCAACTACCAACTCTCAACTCGCCTCCTCACTCATACCTCAGCGCCACCATCGGATCCACCTTCATCGCCCGCCGTGCCGGCAAATAGCACGCCGCTGCGGCCACACCCAGCAGCACGGCGACGGCTCCCGCAAGCGTCAATGGGTCCGTAGCGCTCACGCCGAAAAGCAAAGTGGCGAGCGTCTGACTGAGCGCAAGCGCGCCGGCGACACCAATCACCACGCCGAGCCCCGCCATCTTCAGCCCCTGCATCAAAATCTGGCGAAGAATGTCGGTCCGTTGCGCGCCGAGCGCGACGCGCACGCCAATTTCCTGAGTGCGCTGCGTGACGGAAAATGCCAGCACGGCATAAATTCCCAGCGCCGCCAGCAGTAACGCGAATCCCGCGAATCCGCCGAGGAGCGAAGATTGCAATTCGCGCGGTGCCAGATAATCCGCGAGCATCGTTTCGAGCGGCATCACGTGAGTGACCGGCTGGTCTTTGTCCACGGCCCATACTTGCTCGCGGACCGCGTTGGCGACGGACATGGGATCGCCCGCGGTGCGCACGGCGAGATACGCCGGCGCGAAGAAATTCCACTGGTTATAGGGATAATAAATTTCCGGGCGCGGCGGCCGGTCGAGTCCGGCCTGACGAACGTCGCCAACAATTCCGACAATGGTGATCCACTGCTGCAACTTTTGATCGCTGTCGAGCTTGAAACGCGTGCCGAGGGGATCTTCTCCGAACCAGAATTTTCTTGCGGCGGCTTCATTGATGAGTGCCACCTTACGCGTGTCGGCGCCGTCGCTGGCGTTGAACAGGCGGCCTTTCATGAGCCGCATGCCGATGGCCTGCATGTATTTGTCGCTGATCATGCGCGTGTTGGGAATCATCGCGTGGCCGGGCCCCAGCACAGGCCGGCCTTCGATGGAGATGCCATTCGCGCCTCCCCCATTCGTGAGCGGAAGCCACGTGGTGCAGCCGGCGGCGACCACGCCGGGCAAATGATTGACGCGGTCCAGGACTTGCCCGAAGAAAGCGTTACGCCGCGCCACATCTTCATATTTCGGGAACGGCAATTCCGTTTCCACGGCGAGTACGGACGCTGGACGGAAGCCGGGATCAAGGTCGCGGACGTTCATGAAGCTGCGGACCATCAGCGTGGCGCCAGAAAACAAAACGAGCGCCAGCGCCACTTCGGCGACCACGAGCAAATCGCGCATGCGCCTCCCGGCGGCTCCAACGCCGCTGCCCGCGCCGCTCTGCCTGATGGCAGTCACCAAATCGAGGCGCGAAATACGCAGCGCCGGAGCGAGCCCGAACAGCACGCCGCAGAAAATCGAGACGGCGATGAGAAAGGTGAGAACGTACGCGTTGATGCCGGCTCCGGCCAGAGGCGCGAGGCCAGCGGGAATCAGATTGGCGAGAAACGGCGTGGCCCATAAAGCGAGAAGGAGTCCAGCCGCGCCGGCAATGACGGAAAGCAGAATGCTTTCGGTGAGAAGCTGGCGAATGATCCTGCGGCGGGCCGCGCCGAGGGCCATGCGCATGGCCAGTTCTTTTTGACGACCGGCAGCGCGCGCGAGAAGAAGATTCGCGACGTTAGCGCACGCAATCAGCAACACGAATCCCACCGCGCCCAGCAGAATGATAGCCGCGAGGCGCGAATTTCCGGTTAGCCGGTCGCGCAGCGGAACGGCAAACGCGCTCTCTTTCGCATGCGTGTCAGGAAACTCCTTTTGCAGGCGCTCGGCGATGATGGAAAGGTCGGCATTGGCGCCACTGAGCGAGACGCCGGGCTTGAGGCGCGCGACGACGTGCAGATAATGGCTGCCGAAATTGACGAGGTCTTTATCGGAGAAACGCATGGGCGTCCAGATTTGCGTTTCGCGATCGGGAAAAATAAAGCCGCGCGGCATCACTCCAATGATGGTGTACTTCGCAAAATCGTTGAGCCAGATTTGCTTGCCGACGATGTGTGGGTCGCCGCCGAAATTGGCGAGCCAGACGGCGTGGCTCAAGATAACGACGTGATTCCCGGCGGGGGTGTCTTCTTCGGGCGAAATGTTGCGCCCCAGCGCGGGCTTGACCTCAAGCAGCGGGAACATGTTGGCGGTGATTTCCGTGGCGAGGAGTTGTTCGGGATTGCCCTGGCCGGTGAGGTCGAAGCGTTGCGTATCCATGGCGGCCACGTCGCTGAAGACGCTGTTTTGCGACTTCCACGAAGCGAAGTTGCCGGGCGATGGCGTGTTTTCCGGGAAGCCATAAGCCGAATCGTCTTCCCACACCATCACCAGGCGATTGGCGTTGCGATACGGCAGCGGGCGCAGAAGGACGTTATAAGCAACGGTGAAAATAGCGGTGTTCGCGCCAATGCCAAGCGCGAGCACGCCCGCGGCAAAAAGAAAAAACGCTGGATTGCGGACAAAGGTGCGGGCAGCGTAACGAATGTCCTGGAGTAATGTGTTCATCTTCGCCTCCAAAAACCGTGACAAGTAACGCAAAATGATAAGTGGATAGTGGTCAGTGACCAGTGGTCAGCAAACAAAAACGATCTCCTCTAGCCATTCAGCCGGCTTCTCCGTTATCGTTTGCGGACCATAGTCCACTGATCACTTTCATTCATATCGCAGCGCCACCATCGGATCCACCTTCATCGCCCGCCGCGCCGGCACATAACACGCCGCCAGCGCCACAATCGTCAACACAATCGCCACCCCAGCAAACGTAACCGGATCCGTCGCGCTCACCCCAAAAAGCAGGCTCGTCATCAACCTCGTCAACACCAACGACGCCACGACGCCAATCGCGATCCCCGCCACCGCCAGCTTCAACCCTTGCATCAGAACCAGCCGCAGCACTTGCCGCGGCTCCGCCCCCAACGCCATGCGAATCCCAATTTCATGCGTCCGCTGCGACACCGAATACGAAATCACGCCGTAAATTCCCACTACCGCCAGCAGCAATCCCAGCGCCCCAAAGATCCCCAGCAAAAAAGTCTGAAACCGCGGTGCCGCGTTTGCCCTCGCAACCATCTGGTCCATCGATTTGATCTCCTCAACGGGCTGCGCCTTGTCGAGCGACCAGATGCGATCCTGAATCGCGGAAACCAACGCAAGCGGCTCTGCCTTCGTGCGCACCACGAGCGAGACCGCCTGCGCGCGATCCGTCTGATTGAAGGCCCCAAAAAACTCCGGCTCAGGCGCTTCTTTGGTTGTCAGGTCCCGAGTATTTCCGATCTCTCCGACAACCTGGCCCCACTTCGGTTTCTTGTTCTTGTCCAGGTTCGTCCACACCCGCTTTCCGATGGGGTTCGCATGTCCAAAAAACTTTTCCGCGAATGCCCGGTTGACGATGTAAACATCCGGCGCGCCGCTCGTGTCCGCGTTCGTGAACTCGCGTCCCGCAATCAACGGAATCCCCAGCGTACGGAAATAGTCCGGAGTCGCCCGGTTAGCCTCGGCCGTAGGCGACGGCGCATTCTGCGGAGTGGCCTCCGTGTGAACCGTGGATTCGCCCTTCATCCCGGAAAGCGGAGCGTACTCCGACGCCGCTGCATCCTCGACGCCTGCAATTCCCCGCGTCAGCGAAAGAATCTGGTCCACATAAGCAATCGCCGGCTCCGCCTTCGTGAATTTTCCGGCAGGAAAGTTTATGGTCATCGTCAGCACGCGCTCGGGACGAAATCCCAAGTTGACGCTTCGCAGCCGCGCAAAACTACGCAGCGCAAGCGTCGCACCGATCACCAATATCAGCGCCAGCGCCACTTCTCCAACCACAAGCAAGCGCCGCAGCAAATTGTGACGCGTGCTCGCGCCTCCAATCTGCGCGCCCGCCCCGCCCTCTTTCATCGCGGCGTTCAAATCCAGCCGCGACGCCAGCAGCGCCGGCGCCAGTCCGAACAAAATCCCCGCGAGAATCGACGTCCCCAGCGTGAACCACAGCACTGCCTGATCGATGCTCAAATCCTTTACGCGCGGAGTGTCCGTCGGCAGCAGCGTCTTCAACGCATCCACTCCCCAAATCGCCAGCACCAGCCCGCACGCGCCCCCAATCAACGCCATCAGCAAACTTTCCACCAGCAGCTGCCGAACCACCCGCCCGCGCGTCGCTCCCAGCGTTGAACGAATCGCCAACTCTCTCCGCCTCGCCCACCCGCGCGACAAAAATAAATTCCCCACATTCGCGCACGCAATCAGCAGCACGAATCCTACGGCCACAAGCAAAATCAGCAACGGCGCACGCGCGTCCCCGAACAAATCCGATTCGAGCGAAACGACGTGGAAACTCCAATTCTTGTCTGCATCGGGATACGTTTTTGCAAGACGGCCGGCAATGGCATCAAGCTCCGCCTGCGCCTCTTTTACTGTGCGCCCCGGCCTCAACCGTGCCACGGCGATCGTTCCCTTACTTCCGCGGTCCGCCAGTTCCTCTTTCGAGTTCGCAAACGGTGCCCAGAAATCTCCATCAGTCACAAAATCGAGATGTTGCTGTGGAGGCATCACCCCGATCACCGTGTACGTCTTGTCGTCCAGAGTGATGCTCTTCCCTATGGCGCGCGTGTCGCTCCCGAACTGCTTCTGCCACACTGAAAAATTCAGAATCACTTCGCGATCCTGCCCCGGCTGCATCTCCGCCGCGGCGAAAATTCTTCCGTACAACGGCTTCATTCCAAGTAGCGGGAAAAAATCGGCCGACACCCTCGCACCACTCAGTCGCTGCGGCGCGCCCCTTCCCGTTTCGGTCATATCCGTGTACTTGTACGGCGCAATCGTCGCAAACACCGTATCCTGCGTGCGAATGTCTTCAATGTCTGGCAACGACATGCCCAGGTTGGGAAAATCGAACAGCGAACTGCGTCCCCACACGTCCACTAGTTGCCCCGAATTCTGAAACGGCAACGGCCGCAGCAGCGATGTATTCACCACCGAAAAAATCGCTGTGTTCGCGCCAATCCCCAGCGCCAGCGTCAGGACCACAATCGCCGTGAACCCCGGCGCCTTCGCAAACGTCCGCATCGCATACCGCAAATCCTGCCACACAGTTCTCATCCCCAATCTCTCCCGACCCCGCACGCCCATTCGCTTTTTTGGAGTGCGGCGGCTCGACGCCGCGTTGCCTTTGCGGGTGCCCCATCCTCCGCGTCTCGTGCGGAGGGTGGGGTTCTTCTTCGCACGATGCCACTAACGTTATTCCCAGTGTCCGCGCTTCCATCCCGCCGCGCCGCCCGCTTCTGGCGAACGGCGGTGAGGCCTGCATGCCGCAGGAAGGGACCTCCTTCCGCTTTTCCCTCATCGCAGCCACCCGCCACTCGTCGCTTTGCCTTTGCGGGTGCCCCATCCTGAGCGAAGTTTGCGAAGGGTGGGGTCTTTCCGCTCTCTAACTCAAAGCGCTCCAACTTTCAGGTCCTGGCTTTCGCTCTTCGGCCCTCTTTGTCTTTCACTCTCAACTATCAACTCTCGTCTCGCTCGCCACTAGCATCGATCTGTTGCCTTTCACTAGCCACTCGCCACTAACCACTAGTCACTGTCTTACTCACTCGTATCTAAGCGCCACCATCGGGTCCACCCGCGTCGCCCTCCGCGCCGGCAAATAGCACGCCACCAACGCAATCACCAGCAACAGTATCGCCGCGCCTCCGAACGATACTGGATCCGCCGAGCTCACTCCATACAGCACGCTTTGCATCGCGCGCATCAGCACCAGTCCTGCGACAATCCCCGCTGCCGCGCCCGCCAGCGCCAACTTCGCTCCCTGCTTCAGCACCAGACGCAGCACGTCGCCCGGCTCCGCTCCCAACGCCATGCGAATCCCAAATTCATTCGTCCGTTGCGTCACGCTGTAACTGATCAGCCCGTACAATCCCACCCCCGCCAGCAAAATCGCCAGCCCCGCGAACACCGCCAGCAAACTCGCCGCGAACCTTTGCGGCCCGAGCGACTCCCCAATCCGCGCGTCCATCGTTTTCATGTCGGCCACGGGCTGGTTCGCATCCGTATCGCGCACTGCTTGCCGAATCGCCCCGTCCAGACTCGACGCGTTCCCGCTCGTTTTCGCAATCAAGAATCCATACGGCGCTTGCATCTGATACATCGGGAAATAGTAAGCCCCTTTGGTCTCGCTCTCGGATATGGACCCTCCCGTCTCCTCGCCGGCGAGCTGAGTGAACCGGATATGCCCAACAATTCCGACGATCACTTTCCACGGCGTATTCGACCCATTCCGCATTCTTTGTCCTATGGGATTCTGATTCGGCCAGTATTCCCGCGCCAGATTTTCGTCGATGATGGCGACCGGCTGCGACCCCAGCCGATCGTCGTCCGTAAAGTTCCGCCCCTTTCGCAGCGGGATGCCCAGCGCGGTGAAATACCCCGGTGTAACGATCCGAATATTGCCGTGTGGCCCCGGATCGCCCGGTGCTACCGGACGCCCCTCGATTCCAAACGAAGCCGAACCATTCGCTCCGCTGAAGGGCAGCCCGTACCCCGCTCCCGCCTGCGTCACTCCCGGTGCGTGCGACAGCCGGTCGAGCACGCTCCGGAAAAACGCAAATTGTTTTTCTGGCGTG
>DATGJE010000212.1:0-13062 GCA_035295305.1 Candidatus Acidiferrales bacterium
AACCGGGGCGGACCCTTCGCAGCGCTTGTCGTAAGAGACGCCGAGATTATTTCCGAAGGAACCAATCGCGTCACCTCGGCCAACGATCCCACCGCGCATGCCGAAATCGTCGCCATTCGTGAAGCCTGCTGGAAACTGAGACGATTCGATCTGACCGACTGCGAAATCTACGCAACCTGCGAACCGTGCCCCATGTGCCTCGGAGCCATTTACTGGGCACGCCTGGCAAGAATCTATTTCGCCAACACTGCCGCGGACGCCGCGAAAATCGGCTTCGATGATTCGCTGATTTACGATGAAATCCGTCGCCCGCTGACCGAGCGCCGCATCCCGATGATTCCGCTGATGCGCGAAGCCGCAATAAATGTTTTTAGCGCGTGGGAAGCAAAGCCCAACAAGATTTCGTACTGAACTTTATGCCTATCAGGTGACTTTATGCTATCAGGTGCCGTCGCTTCCCGTCCGCTAGCTGAGAATTTCTAGGAGCCACGTCATGAACGTAAAGCTGACACACAACAACTACGGCGAATCGCGCATTCGGCTGCTGCGCGCCATGCGCCGTGGCAGCGTACATGAACTGAAAGACCTCACGCTCTCCATTCATTTTGAAGGCGATTTCGACGCCGCTCACACCTCTGGCGACAATCGTAAAATCCTCCCGGCAAATACCATGACAAATACCGTCTACGTCCTCGCCCGCCAATATCCAGCCGAAGCCGTCGAAGAATTCGTGCTCCACATCGTTGAACACTTCCTCACCTATAATCCGCAGCTTTCTCGCATTCGCGTCACGGCCAGCGAGCGCCCTTGGTCTCGCATCCTCATCGCCGAAAAACCCCACGCCTCCGCATTTATCTCGAACGCAGGCGAACAGCGAACTACGCACATCACCGCCACGCGGAAGCATGCAATTCTTCAGTCCGGCGTCGAAAATCTGCTCGTCTTGAAAACCACCGGGCCAGCCTTCGAGGGCTTTCTCCGTGATCCCTACACGACGGCCCGGGAAACTTCGAGTTCTGTTATTTCGGTCAACATGAATGCCACATGGACATACGAAACGTCCGAATCGGAAGCGCCTTATTCCGCTGCATGGCACGGCATTCGCAAAATCCTTCTCGAAACATTTGCGAATCATGAAGGCCGTTCATTGCAGCATACCGTCTACGCCATGGGTCAGGCTGTGCTCGATAATTTCGAAGCTGTCGCTGAAATCCGTCTCGACCTCGTGGACAACCTTTACTCTCCCGTTGATCTCAAACCGTTTGGAATGGAGAACGAAAGCGAGGTTTTCATGCCCGCGGAGGAACCGCGCGGATTGATCGAAGCGACATTGCGCAGGGAATCCTGATCCTGAAAATATCCTGACCAGCCGCTCAGAATTTGGGAGTTCATTCGTTTCGCCCCACAAAAACGGACTCTGTCTTCTATTGCACACTTCGCGCTGGAGGCGTATCCTTTCAGTCCCGCCCATTATTATTCATCTTATTTCAGGATCATTGGAATTTCATGAACGGGAAAATTCTTGTCGTCGATGACGATGTTGACGTTCGCAGCGGCCTGCAACTGCTGCTGCGCCGGCAAGAATATGACGTGCGCACGGCCAGGGACGGAAATGACGCTCTCGACGAGTGCGCGTCATTTGAGCCGGACCTGATTCTCCTCGACGTCATGATGCCCGGCCGCGATGGTTTCGAAATCTGTCACGAAATCAAATCTCGCCCGGAGACGCGCTTGATTCCGGTCATTCTTGTCACCGGCTTGTCGGACAAGAGCCATCGCATCCGTGGCATTGAAGCCGGAGCCGACGATTTCCTTAACAAGCCGATCGACATGACAGAATTGGATGCCCGCGTCCATTCCTTATTACGCCTGAAATCGTTCACCGACGAACTCGAGAATGCTGAAGCCGTGCTTTTCAGTTTGGCATTGGCCATCGAGGCTCGCGACCCGTACACACACGGCCATTGCGCGCGCTTGTCGGAACTTTCCGCCCATCTCGGCGAACGCATCGGGCTTCCCGACGATGACATCACCGCTCTGCGACGCGCCGGAATTGTCCACGATATCGGCAAAGTCGTTGTGCCTGACGCGATTTTGCTTAAACCCGGGCCCCTCACGACGGAGGAGCGTGCCGCGATCAGGCAGCATCCTGCCGTCGGTGAGCATATCTGCTCACCGCTGAAATCGTTCCGCACCGTCCTCGGTATTATTCGACATCATCATGAGCGCTGGGACGGTTCCGGTTATCCGGATGGGTTGCACAGCGACGCAATTCCTCTCACCGCGAGGGTTTTGCAAATCGCCGACGTTTACGACGCACTGACGACGCAGCGCGCTTATCGCGTCGCGCTAGCTCCGAACGACGCCTGGAAAATCCTTGAAGAAGAAGTAAATCGCGGCTGGTGGGATGGACACTTGGTTCAGGAATTTCGCGAGATGATGAAAGGTTGGAGCATTGTGGGCACAAATGGCAATAAAAAACGCGGCCATGCAAACACGTTAACCAACGCAGCCAATTCCTCCCTGACTAAATAGCTGACGTTCATTACCGCATTGATCTTGCAGACCTGTCTTGAGACGCGGTTGCCCTACAAAGCGTACTTCTTTACCTCCGCCAGCAACTCCGCGGCTTCCGGCGGCGCAACCACTTTACCGTTGAGGATTGTTTGGGAATCCATGGTTTCGCCATACATTGCGACATCCCCGTCATGGTCCGGTTGAAAAACGGCGCCAGCCAGGCTTATCCCCGCAAAAACACCCCGACTCCGCGAATACGACAATATTTGAGCGTGTAGTTGCAGATCCGTGCTCGCGCTGGCATCGCGCCCGACTGGTCCTGCTGCAGCGGTCGCCTGCCCACCGATTTTGAATTTATCGCTCAACAGCTTCTTCAACCCGTTGCGGTTCCTGAACACAAGAATAAGATCCGTCGAGGCCCCGCCAATCTGGAATCCAAAGCTCCCACCGCTAATCATCACAAACGCCGGCGGGCTCCAGATCCTGCTCGGTTTGTCGCCTATACGGCAGACCACTATCCCCTTGCCGTAATTCGCCCCCACAATAAACGCGAAATGCATTTGCCCCGGAATGATCGCAATACACGACGCCGATTGCAGCAAATCCAGCGGTATGGAACTCTCCGGAGTGTCCACGATCTCCTTGAAAACATCCGTTGCCGCCTGGATGCGGCTTACGTCATCGCTTCGCGACGAGCCTGCCAACACCGGCATCGCCAATCCCATCACCAGAAGGCCACAAGTCAGCATCCGTTTCATGGCAAGGTCCCCCCTTTTATCAACTTGAGATATTGAAAACCGTTCTTAGGTTAAATGCTTTTCCAAAATTTCACAAACTTCCGCCTGGCGTGGGGCGAGTCCGAAGACCGGTCGGCGGCTACTCTACCCGACGTTGGGAATTATGTCGAAGCGTCAATCAGCTCCCTGAACCTACGTGGCCCGAGCCGCCACATGGAGTTGCCGTGCGCGCGGCGCCTTGGGCATCGAGATTTCCAGCACACCATCCTGAATTGCCGCCTTCGTCTGCGACGGGTCGATCTCGATTGGCAACTCCAGAGAGCGGCAAATCTGACTCGAGAGGTGCTCCCGATAAATGGTCCGTCGCGATTTCTTTTCCTCACGCACTTCTCGCTTGCCCGAAATCGCCAGCCTTCGCGGTTCAACGCTCAGCTTTAAATCTTCCCCACGAAATCCCGGCACCTCGGCGCGCAGTGTCAGGGCGTCATCGGTTTCCATCAGCTCCACCGCGACCGGATGCAACGTCTCCTTCTCTGCATTCAGCCAATGCTCCAGGTCGCGGCCCGGCTCGTGTCCATAGCGCTCGAAAAGTTCATACGCTCTCTTCGCAATCGAATCATGAAGCTCCTGGGCACGGTCGAATAACTCCTCAAACGCGACCAATTCAGGACGCGAAGGTTGAGGATGCCGCGTGATCTGCAAATCTCGATTTTTGGATAGCAATTGTTCTTTCATATATGAGTCCTCCTTTATGATTTGTGTGTCATTCAGGTAGATTCTCCGGCGAGCGCTGCGGTTGTCTGAAAACGGCGCACTCATCCAGAATGGATTACACATATTTCTGCTAGAATCGCCCTGCCCGTGCATAAAAAACGTGCGCGTTTAAACCACCATGTGCGCGGCAATATCATGTTAACTCCAGATAAAAACGTGCCTGATGCGCTTTTCCCTCGCAATTTTCTGAAGTCATACCCGGAAGCCGTGCGCGGACTGGGTTGTTTCATTCAAACTGCTGACGGCCGCAAAATCCTCGACGCCTGCGGTGGCGCCGCGGTCGTCTCTATCGGGCACGGTGTCGAATCCGTGGTTCGCGCGATGGGCGAACAAGCAAGTTCGCTCGCTTACGTACATTCCTCTCAGTTCACCACGCGCGCAGCCGCCGAACTTGCGCGCCGCGTACTAAGGCTTGCGCCTCGCAACTTTCGCGAATCGCCCGATGGGCCCGGCCGCATCTTCTTCACATCCGGCGGTTCAGAAGCCACCGAAACGGCCCTCAAATTATGTTGCCAGTATTTTCTCGAGCGCAACGAGCCCCATCGCGCCCAATTTGTTTCTCGCTGGCAAAGTTATCACGGCAGTACGCTCGGCGCGCTCGCTGTCTCCGGAAATGTCAAACGTCGTGCGCCCTTTGCGCCGATCCTTCGCGAGTGGCCGCATATTGACCCGTGCTATTGCTACCGTTGCCCACTGAATCTGCGCTATCCCGGATGCGGCACGGCGTGCGCCACGGAGCTCGATCACATCCTTGACAAGAATATCGCAAATGAACAAAACGATCGCGTCGCGGCGTTTATCGTCGAGCCAATCTCTGGCGCGACTCTCGGCGCGGTCACGCCTCCCGCCGATTACATGCCCCGCATCGCGGAAATATGCCGCCGCCACGACATTCTTTTGATCGCCGACGAAGTGATGACCGGAATGGGCCGCACGGGCAAATCCTTTGCCGTCGATCATTGGGGTGTCGCGCCCGACATCATTCTCCTCGGCAAAGGAATGTCGAGCGGCTATGCGCCTCTCGGCGCGGTCATTGTCACGGGTCGCATTGCGCGCACGATTGAAAAAGGCTCGGGCACGTTTCTCCACGGTTTCACCTACAGCGCACACCCCGTTTCCACCGCGGCCGGACTCGCCGTTCTCGACTACATTGCCGAAAACAATCTTTTCGCTCGCGTCGCCCCGGCAGGCGAAGAACTCCGGGCCGCTCTCGAGCCTTTGAAGCAATCCCCCATCGTTGGAGACATTCGCGGCCTCGGCTTGCTCTTCGGTATCGAATTTGCGCGCCACGTCCGCACGCGGGAGCCTTTTCCTGCCAACGTTGGCATCGCCTCCCGAATTTACGATGCCGCTCTCGCTCGTGGCGTTCTCACGTATCCAATTCAGGGCTGCGCCGACGGCACGCGCGGCGATCACATCCTCCTCGCGCCGCCATTCACCATTTCGGCTAGTGAAATTCATTTCCTCGCAGAGACGCTGCGCAGTGCAATCGACGACGTCTCGAAGCAAGTTGCTTAACTACAGAGAAAGAAATTTGAAGCGTTTGTCATTTGCGGTACGAAACATGGCGTCTGAAAGGAGAACACCTTATGCGATTCGCGAAATCCTTGCTGACGGCGGCATTTCTCATGACATTTTCTTCGGCGTGCTACGCGCAGCTGAGTCAGCCCCGCGCACGCGACCTCGGAGTTCCCTTTGAAGGCACGCCTGGTCCGCTCGATGCCATCACAGACGTTTCCGGCGTCGAAGTGGGCTTCCAAACCCTCATTTCAGGCTCGGGCAAACTTGTCGTCGGAAAGGGACCCGTGCGCACAGGCGTGACCGCCGTTTTTCCGCGCGGCAAAAACTCCATCGACCCTGTTTTCGCAGGCTGGTTCACGGAAAACGGCAACGGCGAGATGACAGGCACCACATGGGTCGAAGAGTCCGGCTTCCTCACCGGCCCGGTTCTCATCACCAACACGCACAGCGTCGGCGTGGTGCGCGACGCCGTAATCAATTGGGAATTCCACCACGGCTTTCAAGCGCCCACGGAAGATTGGTGGTCGCTGCCCGTCGTCGCCGAGACCTGGGATGGCTATTTGAACGATATCAATGGATTTCACGTGAAGGCCTCCGACGCGTCTGCCGCCATGGATAACGCTCACGGCGGTCACGTCGACGAAGGCAATGTCGGCGGCGGAACGGGAATGATTTGTTTTGAATTCAAAGGAGGGACTGGCACCGCCTCCCGCAAACTCTCCGACAAGCTCGGCGGCTACACAGTCGGCGTTCTCGTTCAGTGCAATTTCGGCTCACGCCATCTGCTGCGCATCGCTGGAGTACCCGTCGGCCAGGAAATACCTGGAACGCCGATCTGGTCGCGGCACGGCCAGCCGGCCGTCGAAGATCGCGGTTCCATCATCGTCGTCGTCGCCACCGATGCTCCGCTTCTCGCAACACAACTCAAACGTCTCGCCCGTCGCGTAACCCTCGGCCTCGGCCGACTCGGCAGCATTTCTGGAGACGGCTCCGGCGACATCTTCATCGCCTTCTCCACCGCAAATCCCAGTGCCGGCCTCGCGCAAAAACCATCAGAAGTGACGATGATGCCCAACGATCATATGGACTCGCTCTTTGAAGCCACTATCCAGGCCGTCGAAGAAGCCGTCGTCAACGCCATGGTCGCGGCAAAAACCATGACTGGCATCGACAACCGCACAGTTGAGGCGCTCCCTCACGATCGCCTCCGCGAAGTCTTGAAAAAATACAATCGCCTGTCTTCAGCTCAATAGAGAAAACATCTGGTTTGATGGAGGGGACAGGTCGTTACGTCTGCGTCGCTCGCGCTTCACTCGGCAACCGGCTCATCTGTTCGCGCATGGACCGCATCGACAGCCCGCTGCGAATCACTGCATAAAATCCGAGAAAGAGGAACGGAATCGTAAGCATGAAAAAAGCAAAAAACGAAAAACCCGCCGCGGTATTTTTTTCGACTTCGAAGATGTTGAGTCCCAGCACGCAGAAAAACTGGTACGACCCCACATTGGCCGGGGCATTTGGCAGTGAAACTCCCAAGTTGATCACCAGCAACACCACCACCGCCGCGAGAAACGGCAGGCCCCAGCCATAAGATCTCATCAACGCCCACAGTGCGAGGACTTGGCAAAACGGCATCAGCAACGACGTAAAGACCGCCGGATAAAAACTCGGGGAAGTCCCCATGGCGTGTAATCCAATCAGCGCCGACATCAGCTTCCCCGGCATTCGCCTCCCGCCGGACATCCGCCGCGGATCGCCGCCAAAGCGGAGTTCGATATACAGGATCATCGCAATGAACAGGCCCAGCAGCACCAGCGTCACAATGCCCAGCGCGCTGGCTGCGTGACGAAATCGCGCGGGAGCCGACACGATGAGCAGCATCACCCCTAAACCTGCCGTCGTCACCACCAGATCGATCAGCCGCTCGACAAGCACGGACCCCACTACGCTGACGAAGCCGATGTCCTCCGCCTTCGAAACCAGAAACGAGCGCAGCAACTCGCCCGGCCGCAGCGGGAAAATCAAGTTCGCGAACAGCCCTGCGAACACTGCGCGCATCGCATCTCGCATCTTCACGCGCCCGAACGGCGCCAGCAGCAGCTTCCATCGCAGCGCCTGCACCACGTAGCTCGCAATGTCGAATGCAATTCCCAGTACCACCCATCGCCAGCTGACGTCCGCGAGCTCCTCAATCGCGCGCTTCACATGGAAGCCATGCAGGACGTAAACCAGGCACGCCGCCGAAATGGCATACCCGAACCATATATACGCTCGCGATCGCGAACTGCGTCCTGCGGGTGTTGCGGCGGTTGTGTTCAACGCAAGTCTTCTCGGTTCGTCATGGAATCAATTCGCAGCAGAATGGCTGACCCCACTTCGGGCCACGCGCTGGATTAGGCGACGCCGCATTTCGACTGTACATAGCAAGGCTCCAGCACCAACACGAACAGCCGTCGTTTTCTCTGGCCACGCCCGCGCAAAACTGCTACAGCCTACTGTAACGTCCCCGCAGAGGCAATCCCGTCTGCATACCCTATGTAAGTAATGTCCCGTTCCCTCCTGTTTACCTGATTGTCGCGAAACTAAGCACATTACCGGTTAACTGATGGCTTGCCCAAGATGGGTGCGGCTCTCAAATGCCGCAATTTCGCATAAACGCACGTTTGAGATATGATTCGCCCCCAAGCACGACTATGAAGAAGACTGCATTCCTTGCCATGGGTCTCGCGACGGCGCTTTTCGCCGCCCTTGTCACCGCTGCGTCGAGCCTTCCTTCAAGCACACCCGTGTCGTCCGGCGGCTTCAATCGAATCGTTATCCCCGTCGGAAAAGGGCCCGGCTCGATCGCTATTGTGGACGTAAATCATGACGGTAAACCCGACTTTATCGTCGCCTACACCACCGACGAAACCATCAGCGTCCTTCTGGGCGATGGCAAAGGACACTTCACGCCCGCTCCCCGCTCCCCATTTCCATGCGGCAAGAGCCCCAACGACATAGCCGTGGCGGACATGAACGATGATGGCAGTGCCGACCTTGTGATTGCAAACACGGGAACGCCTGATCTGACCGTCCTGCTCGGCGATGGCAAGGGAGGTTTCACTCCTTCGCCGCACTCTCCTTTTGCCACCACGTCCTATCCGCACGTTCACGGCGTGGCTGTGGCGGATTTCATGGGCGACGGCAAGCTTGCAGCCGTCACCGACAGCTGGGGACACAATCAGATATTGCTGATTCCCGGCGATGGCAACGGCAACCTCATTTTGCCGGGAAAGTCCTTCCCCACCGGCAAGCGACCCTATGAGCGCCTGCGCTCCGCCGATTTCAATCGAGATGGAAAGCCCGACGTCGTTACCACCGACTTGGACATCAATGCTGTCACGATTTTGCTCGGCGATGGCCGAGGAGGATTCCGCGAAGCACCCGGCTCGCCATTCCCCGCCGGAGTCTTCCCGTGGGGCGTCGCCATCGACGACATGAATCATGACGGCAATCTCGACCTGGTCGTCATTCCTTACGACCGCGACATCACCGACCTGAAGCAGCTTGGCGTCACGATTCTTTTGGGCGATGGCAAAGGTCGCTTCACAACTATGCGCGGCTCGCCTTTTTCTCTCGTCGGCTGCCGCAGCCCCGACCGCGTTGCAACTGGCGACCTCAACGGAGATGGATTCCGCGACATCGTCGTCTCCTGCGCGCAAAACAATAAATTGATGCTGTACATGGGTTCGAAGGACGGCTCGTTCCAGATTTGCACGCAGGACGTTCAGACCGGCTGGTCCGGCCTTGCTGTCGCCGACCTCAATGGCAACGGCAAAGACGACATCGTCGTCTCAAACACCGTGTTGGAAAACGAACCCCAGCCCGCCTTTGCCACCATCACCATCTTCTTCAGTAAGTAATCCCTGACCGCGATATGACCTGAGCAACGTCGCCAAGCCACGGTACAGCCGCGTCTCGCTGGCCGCACCTGAAAATCTGTGGCACACTCGAAGTTCGCAAAGCACGGCAGGTTTTGCGCATTACGCCTGTCGCGATCGATTTCCCCAAAATGAAATCGTCTGGCGAAAACTGAATATGGATCCGCAGCTCATCCGCAATTTTTGCATTATCGCGCACATCGACCATGGCAAATCCACCCTGGCCGATCGCCTGCTCGAGCTTACCGGCGCGCTATCCCAACGCGAAATGACGGCGCAGGTCTTGGACTCGATGGACCTCGAGCGCGAACGCGGCATCACCATCAAGGCCAAGAGCATTCGCCTGCATTACACCGCCCGCGACGGCAAAGAATATCGCCTGAATCTCATCGACACGCCCGGCCACGTCGATTTCTCTTACGAAGTTTCCCGCGCCCTTTCCGCTTGCGAAGGAGCGCTCCTGGTCGTCGACGCGAGCCAGGGCGTCGAAGCGCAAACCGTCGCGAATGCCTTCCTCGCTTCGCGCAACAATCTTTTCGTGATCCCGGTGATCAATAAAATTGATCTGCCTGCCGCAGAGCCTGAGCGCGTAAAGGAGCAAATCGAAAACGTTCTCGCGATCCCCGCGGCTGACGCTTTGCTTATCAGCGCGAAAAGCGGTATCGGCGTCGCTGAAGTTCTCGAAGCGGTGGTCACGCGGATTCCGGCGCCCACAGGCTTGTCCGACGCGCCTCTGCGCGCCTTGATTTTCGATTCCTGGTTCGATTCCTTTCGCGGGGCAGTGGTTCTGGTCCGCGTCATGGAAGGCCGCATCGCGCCGCGGATGAAAATCCGCCTCTGCGCGATGGATCAGGTCTACGAAGTCGAAGCCTTGGGCGTGCTAACGCCCAAGCCCATCGTTCTCGATGAACTCGCCGCGGGCGACGTAGGCTTCATCGTTGCCAACATCAAGCGCGTAGCCGATGCGCGTGTCGGCGACACCATCGTCGAAGCCGAGCGCCCTGCCGCGCCGCTTCCCGGCTTCGAAGCCATCAAGCCAATGGTCTTCGCGGGACTTTATCCTGTGAATGCGAGCGATTACGAACTTCTCCGCGACGCGCTTGGCAAACTTCAGCTCAATGACGCGGCATTTTTTTACGAGCCTGAGAATTCCGCCGCGCTGGGCTTCGGTTTCCGCTGCGGCTTTCTCGGCCTGCTCCACATGGAAATCGTGCAGGAGCGTCTCGAGCGTGAATTCAGCATCGCCCTCATCACCACCGCGCCCAGCGTCCGCTACCGCATCACGACTACGGCGAATGAAACCATCGAAGTCGATAATCCCACAAAGTTCCCTCCGCCCGCGCAGATCGCGCGTATCGAAGAACCCATCCTCACAGCCATGATTATCACTTCGGACGACTCCGTTGGTGCGATTTTGGCTCTTTGCGAGGAAAAGCGTGGCACGCAAAAAAATTTCGAGTATCTATCGCCGACGCGCGTCATGCTCACGTACGAAATGCCGCTTAACGAAATCGTTCTAGATTTCTATGATCGGCTCAAAAGCGTCTCGCGCGGTTACGCTTCACTCGATTATCATCTGGCAGGTTATCGCGAAGCCGATCTTGTCAAACTCGACGTCCTAGTGGGGGGTGAACCCGTCGACGCGCTCACGCTCATCTGCCATCGCGAACAATCCTATGAACGCGGCCGCGAACTCGTCACGCGCCTGCGGAAATTAATCCCGCGCCAGCAATTCGAGGTTCCCATTCAAGCCGCCATCGGCAGCCGCGTTATTTCGCGCGAAACCATCAGCGCGTTACGCAAAAATGTTCTCGCCAAATGCTACGGCGGTGACATTTCGCGCAAACGTAAACTCCTCGAACGCCAAAAAGAAGGCAAAAAGCGCATGAAACGCGTCGGCAAAGTCGACATTCCGCAGGAAGCCTTCCTCGCCGTTCTGAAAGTCGCCGCCGGCTCCGACTCCGAGGATTAACTTCGATTCAACGGAAAAAATTACGTCGGCAGGATGCGATCCGAAGCGGAAGGTACAAAACTAATCGGCCTCCACGCGTGCGGCGGGATCAGCGCGAGCAGTTCGCGCGCGGACTCCCCTCCCGCGCACGCGCAGCGTTCCACATTCTTAAATTCCGCAGGAGTGACCGATGAATGCAAAATCGCCACGGCCGCATCGCCCTTAACGCAGCGCACAACGTAGATTTCCGCATTCGCTCCGCGCGCATCCCATTCCTGAAATTTCTGCAAGTCCTTCCACCGGCGCCCATCCACCACCTCGAATAATTCCGCCGCGCGCTTGCGATTCTTCTCGCCTAGCGCCGTGTGCGCAAACAACGCAATCGCGTGCCCACTGAATTCCTTCCCGCACACTGGGCATACCGTCAGTTCGCGCACCAACCGCTCTATCGCATCATCGCCACCGGGACGAAATCCGCTCACCGGCTTTTCAGCCGAATGGCCAATCGCGCGCTTCACCGCATCAAGAAAACTCATCGCTCCTTTTCTTCGCGAACATCTCTCCGGTCGCCGACATTCCTTTTCGTCCGCACTGTCGCGCCAATCTCCCCGCGCGCCAGCCGCACCGCAATTTCATCGCCCGCGGCAACCTGGTCCACCGAGCGCAGGACGCGGCCATTCGCGTCATACGCAATCGCATATCCGCGTTCGAGCAACTGAAACGGGCTGCGCTCCTCCAGACGCAACGCGGCCGCTTCGCATTTTCTGCGCGCCGCAACCAGATACCGCCTGGCGTGTGCGGTAAATTCGCCTGTATCGCGTTCGAGCCTTCGCCGTAGCTGGCTCACGCGAGCCCGCAAATCGAGCGACGCAATTCGCACCTGCACGGACGCGTATCGCCGTCGCTTCCGTGTCACCGCGCGTTCGAGCGCCGCACTCAATTCCCCGCTTCGCCGCTCCACGCGAGCTCGCAGCATACCGACTCGTCCGCGCAAATCAAACAATCCCATCCGCGCGCTCGCCATCTTCATCCGTTGACGCGCCACATCGAGCCGGCCCCGCAATCCCGCCGCGAGCGCTGTATTCATATCATCCAGTCGCTGCCGGCTGCGGCGCACCAAATCTTCCGGCCGGCGAAGCGCGCGATGCATTGCCAAATCCCGCAGCCGGTGCCGCTTCTCGAGAAATAGATAGCGCATCCGTTGGGCAAGCTGCCGCGAACAGTCGCTGATGTACTTTTCGAATTCCGCGCGCGTGCGCACTACAATTTCCGCAGCCGCCGAAGGCGTGGGCGCGCGCATATCCGCGGCGAAATCCGCAATCGTCGTGTCCGTCTCGTGCCCAATCCCAGTGATGATTGGAATTTCTGACGCCGCAATCGCGCGTACGACAATTTCCTCGTTGAACGCCCACAAATCCTCGAACGAGCCGCCTCCTCGTGCCACGATCATCACGTCCACAAGCACCGCCCGATTGAAGTGGCGAATCGCGCGAACAATTTCCTCCGGCGCCCCTTCGCCCTGCACTTTCACCGGATATAACAGCACATGCAAGTTTGGGAACCGCCGTCGAAGCCCGCGCAAGATGTCGCGTATCGCCGCGCCTTGCGGTGACGACACAATTCCGATGCGCCGCGGCAACGC
>DATGJE010000213.1:0-3518 GCA_035295305.1 Candidatus Acidiferrales bacterium
CGTGTGGGACGAACAAGTTCAACGAGTGCTTGCTCTGCAAGCGCCTGTGATTGGCGCGCAAACTCCGCAAGATTAATTTTCGACAGAACTCCACGCCGCTAATGACCGCAAACGGATGCGGGCGCATTCAGGTCCGCGGCCGGAAGCGCGGCAAGTTTGTATTTCTGCAGCAAGGTATTGAGCGCCGGAACGTCGTCCGCGTTGAATTTATGCCAGGCTTCGAAACTCTTCGTTATAGCCTCGCATGCTTCTGTTACCGACGCGCGAACTGATTCCGACGGCCGGCCATCGCCCGTATCCTCCGCATAAATAATTTGAGTCAGCTCGGAATTTGCCCCGCCGAAACCTGGACTTGTAAATGAACCGTCTTGAATTGCCTCGAACTTCTTGTTGAAATCTTCGAGTACCTTGACATCGTTCTTGGCCTGAGCATTTGCCTGGAAACTCTTCAAACGGTCGGCGAGCGCGTGCTGCACTGGAGCGAGCGCGCCGAAAGCGTCATAACTAACCGACATTCCGGCGGTGGCCTGCCTGAGGAGGTCAAACTGCGCAACGTAATCGTATTGCGAGATGTGCGCGCGCGGGTCTTTTACAACGTGAAGGGTCTGGCGATAGGTCTGTCCGTTCACCGTGAGAGCCAATTCGTAGTCGCCCGGAACAACCTGGGGTCCGAGCGGCTGGAATCGCGGCGTCACGCCGGGAACTGCATCTTCGGTGCCGTAGAATGCCACCGACTTTTCACGGTCGTTGAAAAGCGCATAGCTTAGGTTCGCTGGATGCGGGTAGCGCAGATTCCAGACGAATCGATTCATTCCCACATTTTTTGGCAACACCGTGGGAGGGGCGAACCAATATTCCGGGACGTCTTCAGGCTTGAGCTTCGTGGGTTCGGGCTCCGCGCTTGAATATTTGCGGATCATGTTTCCCTGAGTGTCCGAAATGGTGAGAGTGATGTCGCCTTGCGGGACGGATTTCAGGTAGTAATCAATGAACGCGCCGTCGGGCGGATTTTGTCCAGCCGGGACCTCTGGGGGCAGCGGCGTATCCTGGTCGTTGTTCCAGCGCAACCGAATGGCCGCCTGAGGGCGATAGAAGAATGCATCAGCGCTTGTGGTTTGTTCGCCTGCCTGTCGCAGGGGAGTTACGTCATCGAGTATCCACAGGGAGCGGCCGTAAGTTGCGATTGCCAGATCGTCGCCGTGAACGATCAAATCGCGAACGTCGCATGTGGGTAAATTAAGCTGCAACGATTGCCAATGATCGCCATCGTCGAAAGAAACAAAAACGCCATTTTCGGTGCCTGCGTATAACAGGCCTTTACGTTCGGTATCTTCGCGGATGACGCGAGCAATTCCATAATCCGGGAAACCGGTCGAGATCGGCTGCCACGTTTTTCCGTAATCGTGCGTACGATAGAAGAGCGCGTGCGAATCGTGGAACTTATCCACGGCGGCGTAGGCGGCGCCTGCGTCAAAGTGCGATGCGTCAATGATGGAAATCGAGCTGCGAGCGTCGAGTCCCGGCATGGAAACGTTTTGCCAGGTTGCGCCGCCATCACGCGTCAGTTGAATTAAGCCATTGCCCGTCCCGGCCCACATCACATTTGCGGAAACTGGCGAAAGCGAAAGCGCGGTGATCACCTGACTTCGCGGGTTTACCGGCGGCGCTTTTTCTTTGCCGTTCTGTCTGTTTTCCTCTTTGGGCCGCACGGTCAAATCCGGGCTCGCCTCGCTCCAATTCATTCCGCCGTCGGTGGTTTCAAGAACGTACTGGGAACCGTAATACAGTGTGTGCGGATCCTGCGGTGAAAACAGCAACGGAGCGTTACTCGATGAGCGATATTTGTTGCCGCGATCAAAGACAGCGACGATCTGATTGGTCCTGCGGTCGAGACGGACAATCGTTCCCGGCGCGCCGTCAGAATAAACCAGGTAGGGATGGAGCGGGTCGCCGACGATATAGCCGAATTCATATCCCGCGGGAGAAAACACGTCTCGATCGCGGATACGTCCAAAGTCGCTGCGGCTGGGAATCGCAACGGTGCCACTATCCTGTTGCGAAGCGAAAATGACGTATGGGAATTGATTGTCGGCGGACAAATGATAGAGCTGACCCGTCGGCTGGTTGTACCAGGTAGTCCAAGACTTGCCTGCATCGAGGCTGATTATGGCGCCTTGGTCGAGTCCAAGCAGCATGCGGGTACTGTTCGTGGGATCGATCCATAACACGTGATAATCGTCGCCATCGGGCGCGCCCTTGAACGCCTCAAAATGTACGCCGCCGTCCGTCGAGCGGTACGTGCAGGTCTGCATAACGTAAACCACATCAGCATTCTTGGGGTCGACGAACACGCGGCTGAAATAACCGTTGCCGACGACCCGCGGATCATCCGTAATCTGGTGCCAATTCGCGCCCGCGTCATCGGAGCGATAAAGTCCCTGGCTAGTGATGGCGAAAACGCGGCGGCCATGAGCACCCGGCGCGACGGCAACTCCTGTGCGTCCCCATTTCTCTGGAGACATGCCGTCGGCATCGAGCAGTTTCCAGGTAGAGCCTTCATCAGTGGATTTGTAAATCCATGCGTCGGGGCCAGGAGCAGGTCTGCCGGTTGGAGGAAAGAAGAGGCGCGCCGCAGGTTTCCAAAGCGCTGCATAAATTACGCGCGGATTATCCGGATCGGCGGTCATGTCGGCGATGCCCGTGGCGTCGTCTTTGTATAGGGTTTTCTTCCAACTCTTGCCGCCATCGGTGGATTTGTAAACACCGCGGTTTTCGCTGGGTGTGCCGTCTCCCATAGCGCCGACAACGATGGTATTGGGATTGCGCGGGTCGACGAGAACGGAGTTGATGAAATGCGTATTCTCGAGGCCGACGTTTGTCCACGTGGCTCCTGCGTCGGTAGACTTGTAGACGCCGTTGCCTTGCGTTTGCTCGCCTGTGCCCACGTAAATGATATTCGTGTCGGAAGGCGCCAGGGTAACGGCGCCAATTGAGGCAACATGAGAAGCGTCAAAGATCGGATTCCATACTGTGCCCCCGTCGGTCGTTTTCCAGACGCCGCCTCCCGGCGTTCCAATGTAATAGATTGCGGGATTGCCGGGTACACCTGCGACAGCCGTCACGCGTCCGGCACGATACGGGCCGATTTCGCGCCAGCGCATCGCGCTGTAAGAGTCCGGATTGATCTGCTGCGCTGAGATTGTCTCTGGAAAAGCCGAGACAAGGATCGCAAGCGTTGCTAGAGCGACGACAGTAGCGATAAAGACACGACGAAAATGGCACACGGTCGGGTTGCTCCCCTCCAAGATTAGTTTCTGCCAGAACGCGGGAGTATATACCCACGGATGCGAATTCACGAAACCGATGCCGGGCAAACCATTGGAAAGCGGAGTTGCGGCAGGCTAGCGCTTGCGTGTCTCCGGCGTGTAATGCGTTTCGAGATACTTGATGATGCGAGCCTGTGCATCCGTGGGAATCTGTGCGCCGTAGACTTTGCCCATCTTCGTTACTTCAGCTTC
>DATGJE010000214.1:0-6472 GCA_035295305.1 Candidatus Acidiferrales bacterium
CGCATGCAATTCCGTTGGGCCGCTGATCAAAATCACGTGAGCGCCGCGCCGCGCGGCTGCATCCGCCAACGCGTATCCCATTTTCCCAGATGAGCGATTGGTGAGCACGCGCACCGGGTCTATTTCTTCGACGGTCGGCCCTGCAGTGACGACCACCGTCAGCCCTTCGAGGTCGTGGCGCAAGCCAAGCGTTTCGCAGACGGCGCTGGCAATCGCTTCGATTCCGGCGAGGCGTCCAGGTCCAACCATTCCGCACGCCAAATAACCTTCGTCGGGCTGGACAACACGAACGCCGCGTGCCCGCAGGGTTTCGATATTTTTCTGCGTGGCGGGATGCTCCCACATATTCACGTTCATGGCGGGCGCAACGATTACAGGAGCCTTCGTCGCGAGGTAGAGCGTGGTCAAAAAATCGTCCGCGATTCCATTGGCGAGCTTGGCGAGGATGTCGGCGGTGGCAGGAGCCACAACGAGCAAATCGATTCGCTGTGCCACGGCGATGTGTTCGATGGCGCTTTCGACATTGGCGGAAACTTCTTTGTCGCCAAAAAGCTCGGTGATGACTTTGTTGCCTGTGAGCGCGGCGAACGTCAGCGGCGTGACAAATTCCTGAGCGCCACGCGTCATCACCACCTGCACATCGAGCTTCTCCTGTTGCAGCCGGCGAACTAGTTCTGCGGCCTTATAAGCTGCAACTCCTCCCGAGACTCCCAAGGCAATGCGCATCAATCCTCGCGGCGGATGCTACGACTTCTTTTTCTTGCCGTCTTTATCTTCCGTGCCGTCGAAGGCTTCGGAAAGCTCGTATTCGAGCATTCCTCTTTGCAATTCTTCTTCGGCGACGCGAGTGTACTTGTTGTTCTTCGGATTATCGATCAACGGCCGGCCTCCGGCCATGAGTTGCCGGGCGCGACGCGCTACCAGCACGACATATGAAAATCTGCTGTCTGGTGGTTGGTTGGAAACCGCCATGAATAGATTATCCTCCAAAGGATTTCAAAATTCTCTGAACGCGTTCACGGTTCTGTCGAGTCCGGCAACGCGCGCCCAGCGCAATGGCACGCACGTCGTTGCCAGCGCGCTCGAGGTCCTCATTGATGACCACGTAATCGTAATCCACGTAGTGCTCCATTTCCAAGCGGGCGCGGTCGAGACGGCGGGCGATTTCCTCATTGTTGTCCTGGCCGCGCGCCCGGATGCGTTTTTCGAGTTCTTCGCGCGACGGCGGCACGATGAAAATGGCCACGGATTCAGGGACCTTTTTTCGCACCTGCGCGGCGCCCTGCACGTCGATTTCAAGCACCAAATCCTTTTTTTGTGCACGCGCTTCGTCGAGCCATTTCTTCGGCGTCCCGTAACTGTGTTTGCCGAACACGCAGGCATGTTCGAGGAATTCGCCGCGTCCAACCATTTGCCGGAATTCTTCTTCCTCCACGAAATGATACCACTTGCCGTCCTTTTCACTGGCACGCGGCGGACGCGTGGTGGCGGAAATCGAAAGCATGGTGCCGGGCAATTCGAGCAACTTTTTTACCAGCGTCGATTTGCCCGAGCCGGACGGTCCTGAAACAATCAAGATCAGCGGTTCATGGGAATCAGGCATTGTTATTCGATGTTCTGCACTTGTTCGCGAAGTTTTTCGATCTCCGACTTCAATTCAAGGCCAAGCTGCGTGATCTCGAGCCCATCGGCGTCAATTCCATTTGTTTTCGACAATAATGTGTTCGTTTCGCGCTGCATCTCCTGCAAAAGGAAATCGAGCTTCTTGCCGACTTCGCCGCCCGCGTCCAACAATCCGCGGAATTGCTGCACGTGACTGCGCAATCGCGCCAACTCCTCGGTGGTATCGCTGTGCTCGGCGGCAAACGCAGCCTCCTGCGCCAAACGCGCGGGATCGAGCGCAAAATTACCGAGCAGTTCTTTCAGACGTGTCTCGAGGCGCTTCGCGTACGCGGGTCGCGCGCGTTCGGCGAGCACTTCAATTTGTTTCGCGTGCTCGGCAACCGCAGCCAATCTTTGAGACAACTCCTCGCGAAGCGCACGGCCCTCAATCTGCTTCATCTGCTCCAGGCGGCCAATCGCCTGCGTCAAACACGAACGCACGAGCTCAGTTAGTTTCTCGATTTCATCTTCGGCGGGCACGCCCGATGACGTTACGCCAGGCAAACGCAGAATCGCCGCGAGATCAGGATCCGATCTCACGCCGAACTGCTCACCAAGTGATTTTGCGGCTTTCAAATATTCCGCCGCAACTTCCCGATTGATGGAGACTGAGTGACTGTTCGCCGCCTCCACGTGCAGCGTAACGTCCAAATGCCCGCGACGCACATGCTCGCGCGCGACGTGGCGGATTTCCGTTTCCAGAGCGTCCCAGCCCTCAGGCATGCGTATGCGCAAATCGAGGAAGCGGTGATTCACACTGCGCAGACTCAACTGCACCGCCCAGCCGTCTTTTTCGACGCGCGCCTGCGCGTAGCCGGTCATTGACTTGAGACACTTGAGGCTCGCGGATTTCGGAACCGGCGATCCGAATGCCGGCGATTCAAGTGGCGATGGCTTGAGCACAGGGTCAGACATCTTACACGGGTCCCGCAGGCAACGGTGGCTCGATTTCCTGGAACTGGAGATGATAGAGCCGCGCGTACGCTCCGGCATGCGCCAGCAGCTCTTCATGAGTGCCGCGTTCACGGATCGAGCCATCTTCGAGCACGACGATCATATCCGCGCGGCGCACGGTGGAAAGCCGATGCGCAATCACGAAGACGGTGCGATTCTCCATCAGATTGTTCAGGGCGCGCTGCACCAGCATCTCCGATTCAGAGTCGAGTTCCGAGGTCGCTTCGTCAAGAATCAAAATCGGAGCGTCTTTCAAGAGAGCGCGCGCGATTGCGATGCGTTGTCGCTGGCCGCCGGAGAGGCGCTGGCCGCGGTCACCAATCTGAGTGTGATAACCCTGTGGCAACTGCGTGATGAATTCGTGAGCCAGAGCTGCTTTTGCGGCGTCGACGACGCGCGCTTGGGGCAAATCAGGACGGCCATAGCACAAATTATTCCATATCGTGTCGTTAAAAAGAATCGTCTCCTGGGTGACGATGGCCATCTGCTCGCGCAACGAACGGAGATTCACTTGGCAAACATCGTTTCCGTCGATTAACAGCGTTCCCATGGTTGGATTGTGAAAACGCGGGAGCAAATTCACCAGAGTGGTCTTACCCGCGCCGCTCGAGCCCACGATTGCCACCACGCTTCCCGCAGGTACTTTCAAATTGATGTCGTGCAAAATCAGCGGCCCATTCTCATACGCGAATCCGACGTTCTGAAAATCGACGCTTTGCGAAAAGCGCGGGACGATAGCTTTGCCCGGTTCGTCGGCGATTTCTTCCTTGAGGGCGAGGAAACCTAGAACCTGAGTGGAGGCTCCGACAGCAAGTTGGAATTGGTGATACAAACTTCCCACCCTCTTGATGGGCTCATACGCCCGAAAGAGCGAATAGATGAAGCTGATCACCATGCCGCTGGTCATCAGCCCGCTGCGAATTTCGTCGCGCGCATACCATAGCAACACCGCGAAGACAACCGCGCCAAGCAAATCCATCATCGGCGACGTAACGACGTAGGCTTTCACCCAGCGCATATTTTCGCGCAGCAGGCGGCGCGCCGTGTCGCGGAATTTCTGGATTTCGAAATTCTCCATCCCAAAAGCTTTCACCACGCGATTGCCGCTGACCGTTTCCTGCAGAATTTCACTCAAGTCAGCGACGCGCGAGCGGCTGCTCTGCACGGAGCGGCGGATTCGGCGTCCGAGCCTGCCGACCGGGTACACCACAAGCGGAATAATCACCGCCGAGCCCAGGGCCAGTCTCCAATTCAGCCAAAGCAAGACGCCAACGAATGCGGCGAGCGCGAATATTTGCTGAAAAAAATCCGCCAGATGCTCGGAAAGGGCGCTGCGTACTTGATCCACGTCGCTGATCGCCGCGGACATCACGCGGCCCGTCGGATTATGCTGAAAAAAACCGATCGGCTGGCGCACCAGTTTGTCGTAGACCTGGTTCCGCAAGTCCGTGACGGCCGCGTGGCCAGCGTATTGAATCAGCGTGTTGCCGAAGAATTCCGCGATGGCCTTCGCAAAAAACAGGACGATCAAGCAAACGGCAAAGACAGTCCACACCCAGTGGATGTTCGAGGGCAGAAAAGAATTGAGATAGATGACGCGATGACTGTACGGCAACGTGATGAGCTTCACTTTCGCAGCCGTGATATGCGGATTCAGAATCTGGTCCACCGCGGGGATAATCATCAGCGCGACCAAGCCTTCGCAAATGCCCACGATGGCGAGCAGCACCACGCCCAGAATCAGCCGCCAACGGTATGGCCGCACAAAGCGGAAAAGCCCGCGAATTTCGGGAGGAACTTTCACTCGCTGCACACCCTTATGTGTTCCACTTTACAGGAGGCAAAATATTCGCGCCAGAGCAGCGGCGCGGAAAAGTCATGAGACGGATCGTTCCAGATCCCGGTGCTCGAGTTTGGTCGTGTAACCGCGCTTTGCCAGGGCTTTGCCGACTGCCTCCGCCATCATCACGGAGCGGTGGCGCCCGCCGGTGCATCCAAACGCGATGGTCAAGTAGCTTTTCCCTTCGCGAATGTAATGTGGGATTAGATATTCGAGCAGCCCTTCGATGCGCCGCAAAAATTGGCCCGTTTGCTTAAATGACCGTATGTATCGCGCGACACGAGGATTCTTGCCGCTGTACTGGCGTAACTTCGGTACAAAGTGCGGGTTCGGCAAAAAGCGCACGTCAAAAACCAAGTCCGCGTCGGAAGGCAAGCCAAAGCGATAACCAAAGCTGACCAGCGAAATGAGGAGCGGCTTGCGGCCCGTTTTTTGAAAACGTTCGGTGATGGAATCGCGCAGCTCGTGAACTGTGAACTTCGTTGTGTCGATGACCACGTCGGCGAGCGCCCGAACAGAAGCCATTTGTTTTTTTTCGGCGCGAATCCCGTCGAGAATCGAACCGTCGCCGCCCATCGGATGCGGTCGCCGCGTTTCGCTGAATCGCCGCCCGAGCGCGTCGTCGCTTGCCTCGATGAATACCAGCGTGGCGGGATACTCGCGGCGCAACCGGCGGTACACTTCCGGCAAACGCTTCAGTTGCTCGCCTTCGCGCGCGTCGACCAGCAAAACGGCGCGCTCGAAATCGCCCCCGCCTTCCATGTACAACTCGGCAAAAGACGGAATGAACGAAACAGGAAGATTATCGACGCAATAGAAGCCCAAATCCTCGAACGCGCGAAGAACCGAGCCTTTGCCTGAGCCGGAAAGGCCCGTGAGGATGACTAACTGGCGATTTTGTTGAGTATGGCGCGACGCCACGGGAGACTGCTCGTCAGCCCTTCTGCCGGCGCTGATGCGTGCTGGGAATGCGCAGGTCTTCCCTGTATTTCGCCACGGTACGGCGCGTGACGTGAATGCCCTCGACGTCCAGACGCTTCGCAATCTGCTCGTCGGTGAGTGGATGCGTTGCGTCTTCTTCCTCGATCATTTTTTTCACCAGCCGCTTGAGGGAAAGCAATGACATGTCGCCTCCCTGCGGGCCGTTCACGGACTCGGAGAAAAAGTATCTCAATTCGTAGACGCCCTGCGGCGTGTGCGAATATTTGTTGGCTACCGCGCGGCTGACGGTAGAGGGATGCACGCCCACTTCCTCTGCCACTTCCTTGATCATCATCGGCTTCAAATGATCAATCCCGTATTCGAGAAAATCTTTTTGGCGGCGCAGAATGGACTGACAGACGCGCACGATGGTGTGCTTGCGCTGTTCGATATTCTTCATCAACTGCACCGCGGCAGTGAAACGCTCCTTCACGTAATTGCGCACGTCGCGATCGGCGGCGTCGCGCGCCAACAGGCGACGATACACGGGGCTCAACCGGAGTTGCGGCAAATCATCGTCATTCAAAAACGCCTGCCACTCGCCATCAACTTTTCGGAACGCGACGTCCGGCTCGACCAGTCGCGGCTCGATTTTGTTGTAACGCAACCCGGGGCGCGGATCGAGTTTCTTCACGGTATCGACGGCGCGCTTGACGGCCTCGATGGGACGGTTGAGGGCGCGCGCAATTTCCTTGAGCTGATTGTTTTGCAGCATTTTCAGGTGATCGGAAATGACCTGCTGCGCGAGAGTGTTTTGCGGATCGATCAACTTCAATTGCAGAAGAAGACATTCTTTCAAGTCGCGCGCGCCAACTCCGGGAGGATCGAATTCCTGCACGACGGCGAGCGCTTCTTCCACGTCGTCGGCAGAGTATCCGCCAGACTGGGCAATTTCCTCGAGCGTCGCCATCAAGTAGCCGTTTTCATCCAGGTTGCCGATGATTACTTCGGCGGCCTTTTGAACCTGTTCGCTGCAAATGCTGACGCTGAGTTGCCAAAGTAAGTGATCGGCGAGATTTTGCGGGGAAGATAAAA
>DATGJE010000215.1:0-3180 GCA_035295305.1 Candidatus Acidiferrales bacterium
TTTCACCGTCGCGAGCAGCACTTTTCCTTTCGCCTTCGCGATGCCGCTCGAAAGCTTCTCCGCTTCCATGAAAGGTTGCAGATACGCGACCGACTTTTTCATCACACGCGCGCTCTTCACCACCTGCGGCAGAAACATTCTGCCTGAGCCAAAGAGATCTCCGACCACGTTCATTGCGTCCATTAGTGGCCCTTCGATCACCGCGATCGGTTTGCCGTATTTTTTGCGCGCTTCTTCGGTATCCACTTCGATGTAATCCACGATACCTTTGAGCAGCGCATGCTTCAGCCGTTCTTCCACCGGCCCTTGCCGCCACGCGCTTTCCTCCACCGGCGCCTTGCCCTTTTGCTTTACGGAATCAGCAAAGGCCAGCAAACGTTCGGTCGCGTCCAGCCGGCGATTCAACAGCACGTCTTCGACGAGTTCCAACAGGTCCTTCGGAATCTCCGCGTAAATACCCAGTTGACCCGCGTTCACGATGCCCATATCCATGCCGGCGCGAATCGCATGATAAAGAAAAGCCGAATGCATAGCTTCGCGCACAGTGCTATTGCCGCGGAACGAAAAAGAGATATTGCTTACGCCGCCGCTGACTTTCACATAGGGCAGCGTTGCCTTGATTTGCCGCGTGGCCTCGATGAAATCGACGGCATAATTGTTGTGCTCTTCCATGCCTGTCGCAACAGTCAGAATATTGGGATCGAAAATAATATCTTCCGGCGGTATGCCCACTTCCTCGGTGGCAATTTTGTACGAGCGCGTGCAGATCTCGAGCTTGCGCGCCACGGTATCGGCTTGGCCCTTCTCGTCAAACGCCATAATGACGATGCCCGCGCCGTAACGACGAATCAGCCGGATGCGCTGCTTGAAAGCCTCTTCGCCTTCTTTCAAGCTTACGGAATTTACGATTCCTTTTCCCTGAATGCACTTCAACCCTGCTTCGATCACGCTCCATTTCGAACTGTCGATCATGATCGGAACGCGGGCGATCTCCGGCTCGGAAGCGATGTAGTGAAGGAAAGTCGTCATCGCTTGCTCGGAATCGAGCATAGCCTCGTCCATATTGATGTCGATGATCTGCGCTCCGCCTTCCACCTGCTGACGCGCGATGGCAAGAGCTTCCTCGAGTTTCCCATTCAGAATTAGTTTCGAAAACTTCGGCGAGCCAGTCACGTTCGTACGTTCGCCAATATTGACGAAATTCGTGTCGGGCCGGATCACGAGCGGCTCCAGCCCGCTGAAGCGCGTATAACGCGCCGGCTTCGACAACCCATGGGGCTTCAGGTTTTTCACGGCTTCGGCGATGGCACCGGTGTGCGCCGGAGTTGTCCCGCAACAGCCGCCGACAATATTCAGCCATCCATTGGCTGCGAAATCCTGCAGGTCGGTTGCCATCGATTCAGGCGTTTCGTCGAATCCGCCGAACGCATTCGGCAAGCCCGCGTTTGGATAGCAACTGATGTAAATGGGCGCGACACGCGAAAGTTCTTCAATGTACGGCCGCATTTGTTTCGCGCCGAGCGCACAGTTAATTCCCACGCTCAGCAGATTCATGTGCGAGACGGAAATCCAAAAGGCCTCGACGGTCTGGCCAGAGAGCGTCCTCCCGCTCTGATCCGTGATCGTCACGGAAGCCATTACCGGAACGCGTCGGCCCGTCTCCTCAAAATGTTGGTCGATCGCAAAAAGGGCGGCCTTGGCATTCAGCGTGTCGAATATGGTTTCGACAAGCAACAAGTCCACGCCGCCGTCGAGAAGTCCTCGCGCTTGCTCCTGATAAGCCGCGCGCAGTTGATCGAAAGTCGCCGCGCGTGAGGCGGGACTGTTTACATCTTGCGACATCGACGCGGTGCGGCTCGTTGGCCCGAGAGAACCTGCTACAAATCGGGGGCTTCCCGGATTTTCCTTCGTGAAATGCTCGACTGCCCGCCGCGCGACTTGAGCCCCAGCTTTATTCAAATCGTAAATTCGATCTTGCAGGCCGTATTCCGCCATGGAAATCGCGTTCGAATTGAACGTGTTTGTCTCGATGATGTCGGCGCCGGCTTCGAGGTATTGCCGGTGGATGGACTCGATAATCTGGGGTTGCGCGATGTTCAAAACATCATTATTCAGTCGCAAGTCCTTCGGATGATCGCGAAATTCCTTGCCGCGGTAGTCCTCCTCGACAAGCCCTAGGGCCTGAATCATGGTGCCCATCGCGCCATCAAGTATGACGATCCGCTTATCGAGAAGTTCTCGTATATCCATCATGTGACTTCTTTTTTGATTCAAGGCGCAGCTCAAAGTCTCGCGGCAAAGCCTCGGGGCAGCTTATCCTGCTTCAAAAGAATAGCATGTTAGATTCAGTAATCTATGGACGGGACGCCGAGTGGCTCCTGACCTGCCTCGAAGGGGCCTTCTACATCATTTAACGGCAGTTAGGCGGTGTGCCATCTGGATTCGCTCGAGCAATATCGAAGTTCATGGCCCGCCCGATAAAATGCCCGGCGGGATCGAACAGCCGCGCGCGCACAATGTGGAAACATTGCTGGCGGCCGCCTCCTCCCAAGTGGATCGCTTGCGTAAACGCACCGTCGGGCGCGCCCGGAAAAATCTTCCCGCCCTGGTCATACCAGTGGTTCGTAAAAACATCCACCAACACGTAGTCGCCCGCCTGGATACCTTTCACAGTTCCAGAAAGCGTGGCCGAATCACCATCCGTGCGCACTAAAGCTCCTCCAGCTGGCGCACTAATCACAATTTGTGGACCATTCAGAGCCGTCGCCATCGTCGGAGGATTCGTCCTCTCATAGATTTCGATCGTATGACCGGTGACCGGGTCCGGTGTGGCGACGCGAAGACTGTACCGGCCAGCCAGATTGGGGCGTATGGCAGTTTGCATTTCTTGCGCGTCCTCGCCAATGCCGCCATCAAGGACGATATAGTCGAACGAACCGTCGCGCACCGCGGCAGCATAAGCCGACGCACCCGTCTCATTGCCATAACTAAGGTAAAACGGATCAACCATCTGCCACTGGCGCAAGGGCAGCGAGAAGTAATATCGGAACACAGTGTCGTCGATCAGAATGCGATCTGCGGATACCAAATGGCCGTCAAAGTACGCAACTGCCGGTTCCACGTTTGGCCAAAAAACAAATCGATTAATCCTCCACGCGTTCCCCATCCAACCAAGTCCAA
>DATGJE010000216.1:0-6134 GCA_035295305.1 Candidatus Acidiferrales bacterium
AGCAACGCGGCGTTGAAACCGTTCACCGGGGATGCGGAGCTTTGGGTGTCACCGAGCGGATCGGATTCGAACGACGGGAAAAGCAAGGGCACGGCCATGGCGACGATCGACCATGCGCTGTGCTCGCTGCCAGCGGGGAACTGTGCGACGAACACGGCGGGAAATGGAACCATTTATTACTTTGACGGGAGCGCAGCGAGCGCGACGGCCGGTTGCGGGATCGAGCTGATGGGCCCGATTGATCCGAATTATTCCTCGCCGCCACCGTGCTGGATGAAAGTGTCAAACGGCCAGGATGCGATTGCGATTATTGGAATTGGGGCGAGTGCGCACGGTCCGAGTGGCCAGATGCCGCGCGCGCTGATTGTCGCCGGTAGTAGCGCGGATCGAAATCATCCGGGGATATGGCTTTCCGGGACGAATGCGCCGATTTATTTTGCGAATATGGCGATCCAATACCCTGGGCGCGGCGTGGTGATTGGAGAATGCTCGAACAATTCGCGGACCGGAACGTGCAACACTTCGCCGCCGTTTTTTTATAATGTGACGGCGAACGTGAACTCCGCTGCAGGAGACGGGCCGACATGGGACATTACGGGCGCTTCGTTCTGGGTGCGGATGATTGATTGCGGAGGCAACGGAACAGATAACGTGAATCCTCCGTTGGGGGATTTGACACCCGCTGTTTTGATTGACGGACGCACGAATGCAGGCGTGGGACTGGTGGATGTTTACGACTTCGAATCGAACAATGGAGGCATTAAAGTTTACGCGGGAACAAACGTCGCGGAAGTGAATGTGCGGGATTTCACGAGTGAATCCCAAGCGGGAGGAGAGCCCGCGGTGTGGTTTGCGTCAGCGGGAAGTCCCGGGGACAACAACGTGAACGCCACGATTGACAGTGTGGAAGTGGCGGACGCGACAGTGGCGACACCGGGCGTTGAAGTAGATGTGCCGGGGCTTAACGTTCTGGCGAACCATATCCAAGGAAACGGAATAAACATCATCGGACCGGTGCACACCGACACGCAGTATGTAAATAATCTTGGCAATCAAACGGTATCACCCGCGCAATACGGTCAAGTGGGGACGGTGAATGGATGGCTAGTGGGGAAACGGGACGACGTGCAAAGAAACTTCGGGCTTGCGCCGGTGAGATTCCCGAATCTTGCGGCGACAAGCCCGACCGGCTGGCTCGCGTCGGGATTCGCGGGAACGACTACGTTCACGCAGAGTGGGATTCTGGCGCCCGATGGGACGATGAACGCCGCGCAAGCTTCCAACACGAGCAATTCAACGGTTGAGACTCTCGATTTCTACCAACAAAATCACGCGATCGCGGTCGGAGACTACATCGTGGCCGGCGCGTGGGTGCGTTCGGCGACGGCGAATGGGTACTCCGGAAGTCCGACAACGGGGCTGCAGGTTACAGTCGGAGGCACAGGCAATGCACTCAGCGGCGGATGCAGCGGGGACGCTGTGATGGGCGACGGCGAGTGGAGTTGGGACTCGTGCATTTACAAAGTTGTTGGCGCGGCGACAAGCCCGGCGACGTTTACGTTTTACGCGCCGTTCGATTTGACATACACGATTCAAGCATACGCGCCAGTGATGAATTACATCCCCGCGGGAACGATCAGCGCCAACGAGGTGGCGGCGTACCGGAATACGCTGAAGACGTACGACTCAAGCTGCGCGACCGGGAACGTGTGCGGCTTGCGCGGCGAGAGCGTGGAAAGCAGCGCGTTTGAAACACTTTCGGCCAATCCGGCGCAAAGCGGGATTTTCCGGTTGGGAGACAGCGACACGATTGTGTGGCGGAATCATGCGAATAGTGGGGACGTGACGCTTTCAAAGAACGTGAGCGACCAGCTTGTAGCTCCGCCGCTGGCTTCGCCGACATTTTTCGCGCCGATTGTTGACTCAGCATCCGGGACGAGCGGGCTGACTTATCGAAACAGCGGGTCAACCGTATGGACGGAAAATGCGAGCGCGTCGGCGTTGAGCTGGAATTTCAACGCGCACCTGGGCGAAACGACGTTGAAGTTGACGCCGTTTGGCGGGCAATCCTATGCGGGCGTGGTGGACAACTACGGGATGGCCGCGGGGTTCGTGGCGGTGACCGAATCGGGCGGGACAATGGCGTTCGATGCGGGACTGGGAAATACGTTTGAAGTGACGCTGAATGCCAACGTGAGCACGACGAACCTGATCAACGCGCAGGCGGGACAGTGGCTACACTTCATCGTGTGCCAGCCGTCTTCGGGAGGGCCGTTCACGTTCAACTGGCCGGGCGGCGTGCGTGGAGGTATGACCATTGGAACGACGGCAGGGAAGTGCAGCGCGCAGAGTTTCGTGTTTGATGGAACGAGTGCGTTTGCGACGTCGGGTGGAGTGACGAATCAGTAGCTGAGAAGCACACAGGCTGAAGCCTGCCTGCGGCAGGCAGGCGTGTGCCACAGTAAACCAGGAACGAAAACCGCGCGGGCTGAGCAGTTACTCACAATTCTGGATTTCCTTGGAGGCACATCCATGCCTGTAGTTTCGACGACGGCGTACGATCAAGCGGAAGACGCGCTGAATCTTGCGCGCTCGCTTGCAAACGATGCAGCGGGGGCTGTTTTCTCGGATGCGGTGCTGATGCCGTTTTTGAATTCGGGATATCGTGAGCTGCAGCGACAGCTTGCTGAATCGGGTGTGTCAGTGCTGGTGAGTCAGCAGGACGTTGATCTGTCGTTGACGAACGGTGTGACGAGCACGGAAATCAGCGACGTGAGCACGCCGCAGCTCCCGACCGATCTGCTGGTACCGCACCAACTGTGGGAACAGGCGAGCGGGTCGAGCGATATTTTTGTGCCTATGGAGAAAATCACCGGGGGACTGCCGAATTTTCAGCCGGGAAGCTATTTGCGGATGTGGGAATGGCGCGAGGATACGATTCAACTGGTGGGGGCGACGCAGGAAATCACGGTTCGGATTCGATACGAAAAGCAACTTCCAGCGCTGGTGCTCGGCACAGATCCGGTGCAGATACGTGCAGCGGTGGATCCTCTGGCGTACTTCGTGGCGGCGATGGCGGCGCGTTCGCGAGGGGCGCGGGCCCTGGCCGAGGATATGTTGCTGGCGGCGCAGGCGGCGATTGACAAACTGATTGAGAGATATGTGCGGCCGGAACAATTTAAAGGGCGGAGACGCAAGCCTTATGGGTACCGGCGAAGCGTGATTTATTTGTAAAAGGCAAGCGAGGGCGGTTTTTGGCAGAGGCACACAGGCTAGGGCCTGGGCTACTCAATCGACATTGACGGTGAGAGTGATGGCGCGCGAGGCGTTTTGCGCGGTCGCCGAGATGTCGATCGTAAAGATGCCGGGAGGCGTTTCATTGGGGTTGGCGGGCGCGGAGGAGCCGCAACCAGCACCCGCTAAAAGAACGCAGAGCGTGAAAGCAAAAAAGGCGACGCGAAGGCGTTTGCTCGGCAAATGCCACGAGAACACATTGGCGAATTCTCTAGGGCGGCGCGATTTTTCGCGCAGGATACTGGAAAGCAAGATTGAAAGCATCACGGCAAGGGCGACGAAAAACAGCGGGCGCATCGGGCCGCGCGGAAAATTCCGTAGTAGAGGGGCAGCGAAGCTAGTCGCCGTGGCATTGGGGCCACCGGTGCCGATCGTGACAGTGAAAGGAGCCGACTGTCCAGCTGTGACGTTGACAGTCGTCGGCTTGATCGCGCACGTGAGCGTGTTGTTCGGCAATTGCAATGGGCAGACGGGCGTGACCGTGCCGCTGAATGTTGCGTCTGGAGTGATCTGCAAATTGAAGGTTGCCGAATTGCCAGGAATGACGTTTTGAGTTGTGGAGCCGCTGGCGGCGACGGTGATTTGGAAATCGTCTCCGGTGCCGGAGAGTTGCGCTGTCTGCGGGCTTGAAGGGTCGGCGTCGGCTACTTGAAGAACAGCCTGGCGGGCGCCCTTGCCCTGCGGAGCGAATGTGACATTGATCTGGCAGGAGCCTCCGGCGATCACTTGCGGAACGCAATTGTTGGTTTGGGTGAAATCGTTAGGATTCGTGCCAGTGAAGGTGACGTCCGTGGTGGAAAGCGCAAGCGCGCTAGTCGAGTTATTCGTGAGCGTGAAAGGCTGAGCCGGAGTTGTGCCGCCCGTGGGCTCGTCGCCGAAATCAAATTGCGAAGGGGAAATCGTGACGGCGGCAACGGGCGCAGGCGCGCCGACTCCGGGAAATTCGACGACGCGTTGGTTGCCGCGATCGGCCACGAATAAGTTCCCGAGATGGTCCATGGCGAGCGCGGCAGGGGAACTCAGATCGGACGCGAGCGAGACGCGCGCCAGCATTTTCGATTTCGCATCAACGCGCAAAATTGCGTTCGCACCGGTATCGGCAATGAAGATATTTCCCGCGCCGTCGATGGCGAGGCCTTGCGGCGAGGTGATGGCGGCGTTGATGGCAGAAACGGGAACTGCGAATTGCGCGGCGGCTGGGTCGGCAGCAGCTCCCGTGCCGGCGAAGGGAATTGCGTGGCCCGAGGCAAGATCAACGGCGAAGACGCGATTCGATGCCGGCGAAGCGACGTAGAGGCGGTCGCGCGCGGTGTCGGCAGCAATGGCCGCAACATCGAGAACATGCGCGACGAAAGTGAAGCTGGCAGCGCCCGGCGTGAGGGCGAGGACACGATGGTTGCCGCGATCCGCGACGTAAAGATTCCGGCTTTCATCAACGGCAAGACCGGCGGGCTGGAAAAGATCCAGGTTACTGGTGCCGGAATGCGCGACGTTGTTTCCAGCCGCAGCGGGCACGACGGCAACTTTTCCTGAGGTCATATCGAGCAATCGGATGCGATTTTGCAATTGGTTGGCGAGGAAAACGCGACCTTCAGGGGTTACGGCGATTCCCGAGGGATCTTCCGTGGGAGTCGAGGCACAGTCCGAGAAAACAGTGACAGTGATTTTGACGTTCGGGGCTGAGCGCGGGGAACCGTTGGATTGGATGCCGCTGGGATGCGAGACGCAATTCGCGGGCGCGGGATTCGTTACGAGGGAAATATAGAGGCTTCCGGCGGCGTCAATGGCCAAGCCACGGACTCCGGCATATTGCTGGCCTGAGGCAATTACGACGGGCTGCGTAGGGCCAGAATGCCCCGCCGTGGCGGCGTGTTGCGCATGGGCAGGCGCGGGTGCGTTAGTAAAGATCCACAGAAGCGCCGCAAAAAGCGCGAGCACGGTTAGGACACGACGCAAATTCCCCCCTAAGAATGCAGAACAAGAGCGAACGTGATACAAAGCCCTAAATCATAACACGGAAGCAGAAAGTTTGAATTGCTTGTCGGGCCTGCAACACACCACGGGACATGCGATGACCCTGAAGGCAAAGGGGTTGCATCGAAGCCAAAATCAACGAGATTCAGTCGAGGGCGATGTGGGTGCTGGTGCGGCCAACGCCGTCGATTGCCTGGATTTTGCTGATAACCAGGGAATTCAGATCCTCGGAGTTGGCAACTTCGACCACGACGTAGACGTCAGGATCGCCCCAGCAAGCATTCGCCATCTTGACGCCGGGTAAAGCGGAGATTTTCCTGGCAATGTCGCGGGCTTTGCCGGGACCTGCCGTCACCAGAACATACGCTCTCATTTGAGACCTCCTCGCGGGCGTGTCCGCAGGCGGTTCAGGGGCTGGAGTTGTGAAGCTAGTCTAACGCATTTCCCAGTTTCCGGAAATATCCCGCAGGTGACAGAACAAATTTGCAGTTGAAAATTCCAGGAGGAAATTCATGGCACTCGCATTTACGTTGGTGGATTCGTGGGACGACGGCAGGCGCATTCACGTGGCCGGGACGATTGCGGCATCGGGGAATTACGCGACGGGCGGGGACACGCTCGACCTGACCAGCATTGGAGCACTGGGCATTCCTTCGACGAAGCCACCCATTCAGGGCACGGCGTGGATGGACGGGTTCGCGGGATACGATTACGTTTTCTCGCCGGGCGCGGCCATAAATGCAAATAAAGTGAAAGTATTTCAGCAGGCGAGCGGCGCGGGCGCGTTCAGCGAGCTTGCAGCGGGCGCGTATCCGGCGGCGATTTCCGGGGACACGATTACGTTCTACGGCATCTTCCCGCGACTG
>DATGJE010000217.1:0-2861 GCA_035295305.1 Candidatus Acidiferrales bacterium
GAAATAATCTTCCCGGTGGCATCCTCGAATTCGTAGGTAATGATCGAATTGCTCTTCAAGGTCCGCTGGCCCGTGACGCGCGCCATCGCCACTGCTCCATTTTCCATCAGATTCTGGTGGCGAACCATTCCGCGCCGCACAAAAAACGGAACGCACGCAATCAGCACCGTCAGACACGCCAGAAAAATCTGCGGCCCGTGAAAATCGGCGAACGAACGCGTGGCGTACCACACTCCATACAAACTCCAGATCAAAAATGCATCCAGGAAGAACACAACCAGCAGTACCACCGTCAGCATGATTTTTCCGCGAGCTCCCAGCCGCACCGGTCGCGGCGGCGGCAACGAAACCAGAAAGTCGTATTGCTGCAATTTTTCCCGGTTGACGCTCGCGCTGGCGGTCGTTGCAAAAGACGCGGCGTCACCGCGGCTGCTGGATGCCATTCCTTGCGGCGCGCGCAACTTCGCCAGCCCTTGCTTCGCTCCCGCGTATACAAATCCCAGCAGAAGAGTCGGCAGCGTCGCGAACAATATTGCTCCGGACCAGTTGTGCTTCACGAACCCAAGTCCGACGATTCCAATCAAGTCGAAAACAATAATCAGCGCCGGCAAAAGCCACGTGATGCGCTTGAGCTTTCGCACCGCCGCTTCGCGATTCCAACCGCACTTCGCGCAATACGGTGTGCCCACCGCCACATCCGCCGCCGCTCCGCACTTCGGACACCTAATCTGCGCCATAAGGAATTCTATATTGGATTTTTTCGTAGTGCCTCATCCGTTTGACGGTCATCGAGATACACAAACAGACGGGTTCGTCCTCGCGCGCATTACCGAAAAAACCTGTCACAACCAAAGGCAACAAAAAGGTTGCCTTGTTCGCTCGATTATCCTAATATGCAACCTGGAGGTTGCGCAACGATGGATCAGCGAATTGAGAAACGCATGGAACTGAAAGCGCCAGTCTCTCGCGTCTGGCGTGCACTGACGGACTACCGTGAATTCGGCGAATGGTTTCGCGTGAAAATCGACGGCCCGTTCGTGAAGGGCCAGGTCTCGCGCGGACACATGACCTACCCTGGCTACGAGCACGTCAAATGGGAGGCCGTCGTGCAGAAAATGGAGCACGAGCGCCTCTTTTCTTTCACCTGGCCGCATCCCAAGTCTTTCGACAAAGCGGATTACCAGCAGGACTACTCAGGCGAACCGACCACGCTCGTCGAATTCAGGCTGGAGAAGACCGCCACCGGCACGTTGCTGCTGCTCACCGAGTCCGGCTTCGACAAACTTCCCGACGACCGCCGTCTCGAAGCCTTCCGCAGAAATGATGGCGGGTGGGACCAGCAGATGAAAAACATTGAGAGCTATGTCGCGCAGAACCCGTAGCCGCATGTCCCTCAAACGTCGCGTTCACGCGCCCGTCTTTGCTGCGCTGGGCGATGAGACGCGGCTGTCGCTCGTCGCCCAGCTCTGTGGGGGGCAGCCACGCTCAATCTCTCAGTTGACCCGGGGCTCCAGGCTCACGCGGCAAGCCATCACCAAGCACCTCCGAGTACTCGAGGGCGCGGGAGTCGTGCGCAGCGTCCGGTCCGGTCGCGAGAGCCTGTTCGAATTCCATCCCGAGCCGATCGGCGAACTCAAGAAATATCTCGATCTCGTCTCCGAACAGTGGGACCAGGCCCTCTCCAGGCTAAAGTCCTTCGTGGAACGTTGACTGCTTTACCGGCGTTTGTCCGCTGCGTCGCTTGACTTTAATCGTCTCGCGGAAATTGGAAACCCGCTGCGCTTTTTCGTTTTGCGTTTCTCCCGTAAGATTAAGATATTTCCATGGCCGCCTTGCTCGATCTCGAAAATTTCACCGTGGAGTTGCCGACGCCGCGCGGCTGGGTGCGCCCGGTAAACGAAGTCTCGCTGCGCCTCGACGAAGGCGAAGCGCTCGGCCTGGTCGGCGAATCGGGCTGCGGCAAGACGATGCTCTCGCTCGGCCTGATGGCGCTTGTGCCGCACGGAGCGCGCCGCGCCGGACGCGCATGGCTGGAAATTTCGAAAAACGGAATCAGCGGACGCTTGAATCTTGCGGCGCTCGCTTCGGAAGAAATGCGCAAACTGCGTGGCCGCGAAATCGCCATGATTTTTCAGGAGCCGATGACAGCGCTCGATCCCGTGATGCGCATTGGCGCGCAAATCGAGGAAGCCATTCGTGCGCACGAGCCGTCGCTCACGCGAGCCGAAATTCGCCGCCGCTCCGTCGAATCGCTCGAACGCGCTTCCGTACCCGAGCCTGCCCAGCGCGCCCGCCAGTTCCCGCACCAGCTTTCCGGAGGCCTTCGCCAACGCGCGATGATTGCGATGGCGCTGGCGATGCGCCCGCGCCTTCTCATTGCCGACGAGCCCACCACCGCCCTCGACGTCACCGTGCAAAAGCAAATCCTCGAACTCCTCATGCGCCTTCGTCAGGAATTGCACCTCACGCTGCTTTTCATCACCCACGATCTCGGCGTCGTCGGCCAAATCGCCAATCGCATCGCCGTCATGTACGCCGGGCGCATCGTCGAAACCGGCCCCACGCACGAAGTGCTCACCAATCCGCGACATCCCTATACCGAAGGTCTGCTTCGCGCCGCGCCCCGCCTCAAGCGCGGCAAACTTGTCCCGATTCCCGGCGCCGTGCCGCGTCTCGATGAACTTCCGCCCGGCTGCGCCTTCGCTCCGCGCTGCCCGTATCATCGCGCCGAATGCGACGCCGCCGTCCCCGACTTGCGACTTGCTTCGCCGGAACATCGCGCTCGTTGTATCCTCGTGCCATGACAGCGAGCGACCAAAATATCGCGCAGCAAAAGCAAATGGATCTGGTGCGCGACCGCT
>DATGJE010000218.1:0-3544 GCA_035295305.1 Candidatus Acidiferrales bacterium
CCAGGAGTATCAAGCCGGTTGCGGAACGTGCTCAAGTTCTTTTTGCTCACATACGCTGTGACGTGGCCGTGCTTCATCGCAGCGGTCGCGATATCCCATGGAACAACGTCAGACATTCCAGCGGCTAGAATAGCTCGCGGGTTCTTGCTGCTTCTCGGAACCTTCGCGCCGTCATTGGTCGCTCTTTGGCTCACGGCGTGGGCGGAAGGAGGCAAAGGTGCAAGCGTGCTGCTCCGCCGCGTTTTCGAGTGGCGAGTGGCTCTGAGATGGTATGTCTTCGCCGTCGTTTACATGGCCGCGATCAAGCTGGCTGTTGCGCTCACACACCGCATCATCGCTGGTACCTGGCCGACCTTCGGCCATGAATTGCCGGGCATCATCGTGATAGCGATCATCATCTCGACCCCGGCACAAGCAGGTGAAGAGATTGGATGGCGAGGCTATGCGCTGCCTCGCCTGGCGGCGCGCTGGGGCTTCGGTGGCGCTAGCGTGGTGGTCGGGCTGTTCTGGGCCTGCTGGCATCTGCCGCTGTTCTTTCTTCCCGGAGCCGACAAGTACGGTCAGTCTTTCCCGTTGTTCCTGTTAGGGACGACCGCCCTGTCCGTCGCTATTGCTTGGCTCTATGTACACACCAATGGAAGCTTGCTCCTCACAATGCTGATGCACTCGGCCATGAATCAGACCATCGGCATCATTCCAGACACTCTCGCGAACGCAACGAATCCGTTCGCCCTGCGCGCCTCGCCGGAATTCTTGCTGACAGTCACGTTCCTGTGGATCACCGCAGCGTACTTCCTTGTTCGGATGCCCAAGGCAGAACTGCTGCGCATCAGAAGGAAAGCTTAAAGTCCCGATGCTCAAAGAAGCAGGCTGCGGCGTTATTCTCGGAAGGGATCCCATCCGCGGGCGGGCAGCGGCGTTTCGACAGAGTTGGGGCTAACGAGGATGATTTTGCGTGCGCGCGTGATTTCGCCGATGCAGGTTACGGGGATTTTTGACGGCAAATGGCGAAGGCGATTTGCGAATTGCGGGCGAATGGTGAAAAGCAAGCCGTAATCTTCGCCACCGTGAAGAGCGAGTTCGAGCGCATCTAGATTTTCGCGGGCGAGCGCAACCGGGATTTGTACTTTTGGGATTTTGGCTGACCAGATGCGTGCGCCGACGCCGCTGGCGGCGCATAAACGGGCGAGGTCCGTCGAAAGGCCGTCGGAAATATCCATCATGGCCGTGGCGATGCGGCGCGTGGCCAGCGATTGAGCCAGCGCGAGCGGAATTTTCGGGTAGAGATGCGGCTGAAGGTACCTCTGCAAACTCCGCCGACGCGCCAGCCCGCCCAAAATCAACTCAAGCCCAAGCTGTGCGCGGCCTAATTGCCCGCTGACATATATAAGGTCGCCAGGTCGCGCGCCTGAGCGAGTAATTTCCTGTCCGGGGGCAATTTCACCGAGCACGGTGATGCTAATCATCACGTTCTGGCTTTTGGACGTATCGCCGCCAATAAGCCGAATACCCAATTCGCGCGCCGCCTTCGCCATGCCTGAGGCAAAACGGTCCAGCCAGCGGTCCGTTTTGGTCGCCGGAAGCGCCAGCGCGAGCAGGAAATAACGCGGGCGTGAGCCCATGGCAGCCAAATCACTCACGGCGCGCGCCAGCGATTTATACCCGATGGATTCGGGCGGATGACTGCCGTCGCGGAAATGCACTCCTTCCAGGGAAGAATCGCAACTGACCACCCATTCTTTCGAGGACTGCCGGAGAATGGCCGCGTCATCTCCAATGCCCAAACGGACCTCGGTAGAGGGCGCAGTACCAGACCCGCCACTCACCGCCGGGACGCGCCGAGCGAGGCGAGCGATCAGCTTATCTTCCATGTTCTCAACTTTCTCCGGCCTATATTTCGCGCTCATTCTCAGCGGACTTCCTGTCCGGTGTCACAGCTTTTTTCCCTGTACTTCAGAGCAGTTGTAATCGCCAGCTACGGTCCGTAAAATGTTTAGAGCGATTTACTACGGCCGGATTATGAAGCGATCCGGCGAAGAAAGCGAGCCGGCCCGGCCCAGAAGTATATTTTTGGTTGACTCTGTTGGGTTGAGCACTTATATTCGCGGCGGGTTTCGAACCAAGTCTCGCGGTTCAAACGCTTTTTATAAATTGCGCAGACCGCGTTGAGGGACCAGCGGTCATCCAGTCCAGCGCAAAGAGAAACTAAGAGCCAAATTGCCATTATGAGAAGGAAATCCTATACGTTTCTCATTGCTTCCTCGGACTCGGGGCACATGCGCCGTTTGCGCATCCCGCACTATATCGTCCATTTGCTTGGGGTTCTCGTAATCGTGGGCGGCATGACGGTGGTTGTGGCGGCTGGCGCGTATTCGCGACTGCTCTGGAAAGTGACTGCGTACAATTCTCTGCGCCGCGACCAGGCGACGCTCACCGTGCAGTACAAACAGCTCCAAAACCAGGTAACGGACGCAGATCAGCGCCTGAATTCCCTGCAATCGCTGGCTAGCGAAGTGGCCGTGGCATATGGCCTGACGCGAATCCCGGAGACGCCCTTCAGCGCTTCGAATTCGACGGTGCAATCCGAATCCGCTTATCAGCAGACGCTCGACCGGTTTAATTTCCTTGAACAGAATGCGACTGCCGTGGTGCTGGTCTCGGATGGCGGTCTGAAACTTCTTCCCGGGATGAAACTGGCGAACGCCTCGTTTATGCCTTCCTTGTGGCCGGTGATGGGCAGAATCACAAGCCGCTTTGGCGAGCGCCTGGATCCATTTGGCGGTGAGGGCGAATTTCACAGAGGATTGGATATCGCATCACACTACGGCGATGACGTTCGCGCCGCGGGAGACGGCGTCGTAGTATTCACGGGCGAGCGGCAAGGCTATGGGCGCGTCGTTATTATCGATCACGGTTTTGGTCTGACCACGTGGTACGCGCACCTTTCGGGATACGCGGCGCAGCCGGGAACGCCCGTCAAGCGCGGCGACGTGATTGGTTATGAAGGCGAAAGCGGACACGCGACCGGACCGCATGTCCACTTTGAAGTGCGCCTGCACGATGCCCCAGTGAACCCGTGGCGATATCTGCATCAGGTGGACGCGGGCGGCTCCGTCACCAGTGGCGACTAAGTTTCACGCCGATTGATTGTCGGATTCTCCCTCAGAATTACTTCCGCAGCGTGAATCTGCGTTCTTATCTTGTGCCATTTCCTTGCGGGGCGGAGCTGGCCGCCGCGCGGAGTATTTGCGGCGTAATTTGAAGATGCAAGCGCACGAGATGGCCGTCATGCGAAATGTCCGCCGCTTTTAAAAGGGCGTCGAGCGCGTGCCACTGCGGGCCGATTTCCCGCTGCGTTTTCGGGTCGGCCATGGCCGCGCGTCCCATCCAAACCAAACCTTCGAGCGCCGTGGACAATTGAAATGCGTCGAGCGTGGAATCGCATTCCGCGGTGGCCGCGACTTTCAAGTTTTGCCCGGCAGGCAAACCCGCGAGCGTGATGTTGTGAACGCTTTGCAATAAACGCGCCAGCTGCGCGGAGTGC
>DATGJE010000219.1:0-15777 GCA_035295305.1 Candidatus Acidiferrales bacterium
AAACGTCTCTAACTTTTTGGACGCAATCTTTACCTTTTGTCCTGGTGTGTCTAATGATTCTGGTCTCGTGAGACTGTCCGCGCTGTGCAAAGGATCACCGTTGCTCGTGACGCACATCACATGGCCCAGCAACGCGCAGTGGGATAATGCAGTCCGATGCGGTGGGAATGTGGTGCGACAATGTGGCGCCATCATGATGTCCGGCTAATGAGAATCAAGAGGAGCAGCACATGACGTACAACGTAAACGAACTTCAGTCACTGGCCCAATTTACACCTCCCGTGCTCACGGCCTACGTGGACACGAGGCCGGTGCAACGATCATCTCGTGGCGACGGGCTCGCATACATGCCCTGGTTGAGAAAAGAGGCGAAGATTCTCACCCAGAACGTGCGTCCGGGAGATCTGAAGATTTTCGGGGCGCAGGTAGCGAGGGTGGAAGAATTTCTCCACGACCGGACACCCCGCGAGAAGGGATTGTTCATTCTAGCGGGTTCTCGCACGTGGGAATTACTACCACTCGAACGACAAGTCGAAAATGAACTCCACTGGGGACGTCCAGCCCTGAGTCAGTTATTCTGGATTCTCGGCGAAAACAAGCCGTATTGCATAGTCATTGTAGATCGGACTGGCGCACGTTTCTTTCGCTACTGGCTTGGAGAAATGGCCGAGTCAGGGCGGATGGAATTCACCATAAATATCTCGCAGTGGAAGAAAAAGGAAATGGGTCACGTCACCGGTCAGAGCGTCAAGAAGACTCGTGGTTCTCAGCGCGACACACATCGGCACAGGATGGATGCGCAATACGCGCGCTTGTGTCACGACGTAGAGGAGCGAGCAAAAAATCTGTGCGAAAAAAAACAATGCACCGCGATTTTCTTGGTCGGCTCCGATCGGTTGACAAAAGCAATCGAAGCGGAGTTTCCGAAACAATTTGGTCATCCCGTTGTAACCATCGAGGAAGACTTCGGAAAGTTTTCCCCGTCTGACTTGCGGAAACGTTTGGAACCCCGAATCGCAGACTGGGAGAATGGCCGCCAGCTCGCATTGGTCCATGCTTTGCTCGGCGATGAACGCAACGCTGTCGCTGGCCTTGATGAGACGCTTGCCCTCTTTCAGAAAGGAAAGATTCGCAATCTGGTCATAGCGCACAATCTGAACGAAAGCCTGCACCACTGTTCAGAATGCGGCTGGATGGACCGTTCCGGGGACCCTGTCTGCCCGCAATGCGGGAGGGAACGCTTTGTCGTCAACTTGCGTGACGTCTTGCCAGAACTTGCCTGGAAAACTAAGACAGAGGTCGAAGTGGTTGCCGGCGAAGCGGCGATAGCACTAAACAAATCAGACGGGATCGGGGGCTGGCTTCGCGGAAGAACACGGGTCGAACTGCGGTGACAGCAAAACTCAAGGAACAATGACCGCCGCACCATCGATGGAATCGCTCTTTACCGCCGCAAGAGCTTCGTTGGCCTGCTCCAGAGGAAAGATAGTCATCTTGGGTTTCAGGCCGATCCGCGAAGCAGTCTCCAGGAACTCGCGGGCGTCCAATCGAGTCATGTTGGTAACGCTCCGGATTTGACGTTCTCCCCACAAAAGTTTGTCATAGTCAAACGCGGGCATCTGATCCAAATGAATGGCGTTGATGGCAACCACGCCGCCTTTTCGCAAGCTTCCGAGGGCCGCAACTACCACCTTACCGCTGGGAGCAAACGTAACCGCTCGATCGAGTTCTGCTGGCGGCTTTTCATCTTCCGTTCCCACCCACTTTGCTCCCAGAGAAGTCGCCAGCCGACGGTGCGATGCGCCGCGAGTAGATACATATACTTCGCAGTTCCACGCATGCAGAACGGAGATGGCCAGGTGCGCGGAAGCTCCGAATCCGAATAATCCAACGCGCTCGCCAGTTCGCACGCCTGCGACGCGAAGACTCCGGAAGCCTATGATTCCGGCACAAAGAAGAGGCGCTGCATGCGCGTCATCAAGAGCATCGGGTAGCGGAAAGACGAAATCGGCTCGCGCGGCGGCGTACTCCGCGTAACCTCCATCAACCGTATATCCGGTAAAAGTCGGCTTATCACAAAGATTTTCAAGGTCGCGGCGACAATAGGGACAACTCCCGTCCACGCCGCCCAGCCAGGAAACGCCGACGCGCATACCCACCGGCAATTCATTTGTCGCGCCCTCGACAATTTCTCCGACGATTTGATGGCCCGGAATCACTCGTTTACGTTGCGGTGTCAGCTCGCCCTCAACGATGTGAAGATCTGTGCGACACACTCCGCAAGCTCGAACGCGCAGCAAGACGTGTACTGGCTCCAGATTCGGCCGCGGCACTTCAGAAATCACCAGAGGTCTTTCCGATATGTTCTTAGGAGATGTAAGAACAGCCGCTTTCACGCCATTCCCCCTGCTCGTAATTGAATGCGCAGCCGAGTCGCTGCGTCAGTGCCCGCCGATCGAATCCCGAACAACTCCATACTCGCCGCCCCAGTGGTCCGTCATCTGGCTGCGGATTTCCCACAACTCGGGGAAGAACCGCACGCGCATGCCTTCGTTCAGAAGATCGACCGAGCGGCCCTTCAACGATTTTGCTCCCAGGCCAATCGTACGCATGATCAACTGCATGTGCACGGCGCGGAATCTTTGAAATAGCTCGTCGAATTCCGCGAATGCCTCGGCGACCACATAGGCGTCCGAGTGGCTGTATTCGGAGTTGTAGATTTTCTCGATTGTCAGCCCATGCTTGTCGATGTAGCTCGTCTTGAACGATTGCCACAGCGGGGTGTGCATGCGGAGCAGCGTCCGAAACCCCGGCGATTCCTGCCCGCTCCCGTTTCCCAATCGCAGGCGAATCTCCTGGTACTCCTTGGGCGACATCGTCTCCAGAAGGGCGAGTTGTTCAATCATCAGCCGCAACGCGATGTGCACCCGGCGGAAAAGCGTGATGACGCGGTTGGTTTCCTCTTTCTGGATGTAGTCATCGATGTCGAGCAGCGTGTATCCAATCAGTTTCATCCACATTTCTTCGACCTGGTGGACGATTTGGAATTGCAACTCGTCCGCGTTGCAGAAATCCTTGAAATCTTTTTGGCAGGAAAGCAGCGTCTTCGTATTCAGGTAAAGCTCGTAGTCGAGCGTCCCTTCGCCATTCATGATTGAGTAAAAGAAATCTCGATCCATCGATGTGACCTCCTGGAATGCGAGGGGGTTAACTGCGCGGCCCGAAGTCATCTTATCCCACACAAAGGAACGCAGCCACAGGCTGGCTCTTAGTCGCTAGGTGTATCGTTTTCCCAGCACGACGCGGACCTGGTGCTCCAAGCCGTCATCGGCAAGAGGAATGTTGGATGACAGCGGCAAGGATTTGCCATCTAGTTCAATGAGAGCGACGCCGCGCGAAACATGCTGCGGGTTTTCCACTGCGATCCTATACACCGTTGAGTGATACCGAAAGCGAATCGTGTAACTCGGCCATTCTTGCGGAATGCACGGATCAATTGACAATGTCTTCCCGCGCAACCGGAATCCGAGGATCCATTCCAGGCCGGCGCGATGCAGCCAGCCTGCGGATCCCGTGTACCACGTCCATCCTCCTCGGCCCACGTGCGGCGGCTGGGAGTAAACGTCCCCCACAGCGACATAGGGTTCAACTTTGTAGCGTTGCACGCCTGCGCGTGTGTTGCTTCGATTGATCGGATTGAGCATCCGGAAAAGCTCCGCAGCCTTGTCGCCGTCGCCAAGCACGGCGAACGCAATCACCGTCCAGACCGCGGCATGCGTATATTGCCCGCCATTTTCGCGGATGCCGGGCGGATAACCCTTTATATAGCCCGGGTCATGCCCCATGTTATCGAAGGGCGGAGTTAAGAGCAGAACGAGTCCCTCTGCACGGTGTACCAGCCAGTGGTCAACAGCCGCCATTGCGCGTGCCGCGCGGCTTGGTTCCCCAGCGCCGGTGATCACTCCCCAGGATTGCGCAATGGAATCGATGCGGCATTCCGTGTTTCCCGCCGAACCGAGCGGTGTGCCGTCATCAAAATATGCGCGACGATACCATTCGCCATCCCAGCCATCGCGTTCAAGAGCCGCTTTGAGAAGGCTCACATGGACACGCCAGGCTTCCGCACGCTTGTCCTCCCCGCGCGTATCGGCGATTTTCGCAAACTCCCAAAGAATCGTGTGCAGGAACCAGCCGAGCCATACGCTCTCGCCCTTGCCCATCTCGCCCACGCGATTCATTCCATCGTTCCAGTCGCCGGTGCCCATCAGCGGCAATCCATGGCTGCCGACGGAAAGGCTTCGGTCCAGCGCTCGCGCGCAGTGCTCGAACAGCGTCGCGCCGGTCTGTGAAACACGAGGTTGGAAATAAGCCTCCGTCTGGCCCTCCGCGAGGGTTTCTCCTTCGAGGAAAGGCGCCATTTCGTCGAGCACGCTTGCATCGCCGGACGCTTCGATGAATTGCACCACCGCATAAGGTAGCCAGAGCAGATCGTCTGAGATGCGCGTTCGCACGCCCCGTCCCGACGGCGGATGCCACCAATGCTGCACGTCGCCTTCAACGAATTGCCGTCCAGCGGCCCGCAGCAGTTGCGCGCGAGCCACGTCGCGTTTTGCTACGCACAAGGCCATGATGTCCTGAAGTTGATCTCGGAAACCGTATGCTCCGCTCAATTGATAGAAGGCGGCCCGCGCCCACACGCGGCACGCGAGCGTTTGATAGAGCAGCCATCGGTTCATCAGCGCATTCATGGCCGGCTCGGGTGTGGTGACTTGCACAGCGCCGAGCACATCGTCCCAGCGGCGCTTGACCTCGACCAGGGCGGCATTCAAGTCAGTCGCGCGGTAGCGTCCTAACAGTTCGCGAGCCTGCTCTCTGCTTTCGGCTTCTCCAAGCAGGAATACGATCTCCGTTTGCGCGCCCGGTTGCAACTCAATCGACGTCTGGAGTGCTCCACAAGGGTCAAGGCCCGCGCCTGTTTTTCCAGAAAGTGGACCGCCCCTTTCCAACGCCGATGGGCGTTCGAGCGTTCCGTTGCGCCCGATAAATTCAGCTCGATCTCCCGTAACAGAATTTTGCCCGCCTGCCAGGTCGGCAAAAGCGATGCGTCCCCCGAATTCTCCGCCCCACGCACTCTGTGCGAAAATCGCTCCCGTCTGTGAATCGATCTCCGTGAAGATGCACGGAGCAGAAGCGCTGCGCGAACTTCCCAACACCCACTCCACATAGGAAGTCACCGAAAGACGGCGCACCCGGCCTGAGTTGTTTTTCAGAACGAGTCGGGAAATCTTCACAGGGTCTTCCGGTGGAACAAATTGCAATAGTTCGAGCAGAATCCCGCGCGAGCCATGTTGGAACCGGCTGTATCCCTGCCCGTGACATGCCACGTACATCGCGGTTTCATCCCGAATCGGCAACGCTGTCGGCGTCCAGACCTCGCCCGTGCTTTCGTCGCGAATATATATTGCTTCGCCGGGAGGATCGATCGCCGGGTCGTTTGACCACGGCGTGAGCTGATTTTCGTGACTATTGAGGGACCACGTGTGACCCGACCCCGACTCCGAAGCCAGGAAGCCAAACGACGGATTCGCGATAACGTTGATCCATGGCGCGGGAGTCCGTAAACCTTCACTGAGCACCGTCACATATTCACGGCCCTGGTCCGCGAAGCCCCCAAGGCCATTAAAAAATTCGAGCGCGGGCAAGGGAAGCGGCAAATCCTGGCGCTTGGCGGGGCGCCGGGGCCGCGCGATAGTGAGCGTTAGTACCTCCGACCGCTGCGATCGAAGAACTTGTTCAGACAAGCTGCCCCGTCGGCTGAGTAGCACCGCGCGCGCGATCGTCTGCAGCAGCGTTCGCTCTCGCGGAAGGATAAGGTCTGCCCGCAATAGGAAAATACTACCGCGCGCTTTATCTGTGTCCGGCCAAAGTCGCAAACGGCTTCCCCTTACCAGTTCATCAAGCGACTCCTGCAGATCCTGACCGTACGACGGCGGTTTTTCATTGATGATGACGATATCTGCGAACAACTGTTTCATGCGCCAGTACTCATGCGCGCGCAACAGTTGGCGCACGATTCCAACATCTTCCGGATCGTCGATGCGTACCAACACGATGGGCAAGTCGCCGGAGATTCCATGCGCCCATAGTGACGACCGCTCCAGCCCGCTCTGGCTCAGCACATCCGAGGAAGGCCGCAAAGCAGGGTCTGAGTACAACACAAAATTCGCGAGCCGCTGGAACAAATGCGCTTCTTCCAGATCGATGCCCAGATGATGAAGTTGCACCTGCGCCTGCGTCCAGGCCAGTGACAGCGTTCGCTCAAACGCTTTCGTTGCGCGATACTTGTCTGCAAGATCCACAACTAGATCTCGAGACGGAGCAACTACTGTGGAAAAAATAATACTCACGGCGCTGCCCGCGGGAATGCGCACTCTTTGACGAAGGCTCATCACAGGATCCAGCACAGCGCCAACCGTATTCGAGAGCGGCCGTCCATCGAGAACCGATATGGGGTTGCGAATGTCATGGCCTCGTCCGATAAACCGCGCTCGATCCGTCTCGTATTGAAGTTCACCGACCGTCTCACCTTCCACCACGGACACGTGCGCAGCCCACATCGTTGTTTCTTTATCGGATTGCGGCCGCCGCGTCGCAATCAGACCGTTGACTTCCTGCACGAATTCCGTCTGGACAAATAAATTGGAAAATGCCGGATGTGCCATATCGGCGTTTTGCGCTGCCAGGCAAATCTCGGCGTAGGATGTGACCTCAATTTCACGCGCGCGTGTCCCCAGATTCGTTATCGAAACTCGGCGCACCTCCGCATCGTCTTCGGGCGAGACGATCACTTCGAGTGCCGTGGTCACAGCGCCGTCGCGCCGGATAAATTCCGCGCGGTCTTCAAAGAAAGAAGCCTCGTACGAATCTGCCTCGACGCCGCTCGGTTGAAAGCCCGCGGACCATACCTGGCCCGTATGCACATCACGCAGAAATACGTAGCTTCCCCAGCAATCGCATGTCACATCCTCGCGCCAACGCGTTATCGCAAGGTCCTTCCAGCGGCTGTATCCAGAACCCGCTGCGGTGAGCATCACAACGTATCTCCCGTTGGAAAGCAGGTGAGTCCGGGGTGTCGGGGTGTGTGGAGTGCTGAAACGGCGCACGACCGGCGGAATCAGTTCGCGCACTTGCGCGCTTGCGGAAACGTCCTGCGCCCGTGGCCGCGTCACCATCACGTCACGCGGCGTCCTCTCCTGCAGCAACAGCTCCGTGGCCTGCACCATCGGTTCGGCATGGAAACGGCTGCGCACCGCGCCGTCGTTCAGCACGTTCGCAAGCGCGATTAAGGTCATCCCTTGATGGTGCGCGAAATATGTGCGCACCAGCGCAAAGTCCTTTCCTTCGGGCAGGCGCGTTGATGTGTAATCCAGCGCTTCGTAGAAACCGTATGTCCCTGCTGCGCCCGCTTGTTCCAGGCGCGCAAAGTTCTCCAGCGCAGCAACGGGACTGATCATCGCGGCGAGCGCGGTGGCGTAAGGCGCAACGACGAGATCGTCGCTCAGGCCGCGCTTAAGTCCCAAGCCAGGCACGCCGAAACTCGAGTATTGATACGTGAAATCCACGTCGCGCGCGTTGTAAGCCGACTCCGATACGCCCCACGGCACGCCGCGCTCGACGCCATATTCCCTTTGACGCCGCACAACAAGCTCGTGTGTTTGGCTCAGCAAACTGCCCTCCGGAGAGCGCATCACAAGCGCGGGCATTAAGTATTCGAACATCGACCCCGACCACGACGTCAGCGCGGAGCCCCCGTTCATCGGCGTGAGTGCGCGGCCCAAGCGAAACCAATGCGCGGCGGGTGCTTCGCCTTTCGCAATCGCTATAAAACTTGCCAGCCGCGCTTCGGACGCCAGCAAATCGTAGTAATTGGGGTCTGCGGCGCCATCGTCCACTCGGTATCCAATCGAAAATAGCTTGCGCCTGTCATCAAACAGAAAGCCGAACTCCATCGCTTCGACCATGTCTTCCGTCGTTCGGATAATGGTCGATAACCGGTGAATCAGCGCGATAGCATCCGCGGACGATTGCTTTACAGTCTCGATCAGCGCGTCCATGGGAACAGCAATGTCGTGCTTGCCTGCATTGCTGCCCTCCGGGACCTCGGCCATCAGGCGATTGCGCAGGACAGTAAGCTCACGGATCGCCGCTTCAAATCGGTCCGGCGCGTCTGCGAGCGTCGGAACCGAATACAGCAGCTCCATGGCGCTCGATTTGGACGCGCGCTCTCGGAAATAGTTCGCAACACCCGCCATGTCTTTGGAATCCAGTTGACTCAGCGGAATCAAAATTTTTGCATCGTGCGCGTGACTTTCAATGCAAGCCTTCAACGCATTTGCCCAGATCGGCAGATCCGAGTCGGCGGCATCTTCGCGCTCTTGCGTCAAAGTTTGTGCAATGTCCGCCACGTTTTGCGTCAGTGTCTTCCACTGGACGAAGCGATCGGCCCAATCCAACGCCCCGCTCGGTTGCTGTTCAAGCGAGGTCGCCATCGCGTCCACTGCATTGCTCAGCTGTTTTCGGGTCACCACATGCGTGCGCGGGGTGTGCGGAATTCCGGCGAGAGCGTCGCGCAACAACTGGCTGGTATCTCGCATCCCGGCGAGCACCCCGGCGTCAAAAGCCGATTTCTCCATCATCTCGCGGCAACCGTTTGCCAGCGCCAATAAATGGCCCGCCAGATTTCCGCTATCCACCGTCGAAACATATTTCGGACTGAGCGGATGCAGGTCGGAGGTGTCGTACCAGTTGTAAAAATGTCCGCGAAACAAATCCATCTCCCGCATCGTCCCCAAAGTGGCCTCGAGCCGCTCGACCATTTCCACGATGCCCAGCCAACCGAGGTCATGAGCGCAAACGATCGACATGAGATACAGTCCGATGTTTGTTGGCGACGTGCGCTGAGCCACAATGCCCTTGGGGCTCTCTTGGAAATTGTCCGGCGGCAGCGCGTGGCTTTGCGAAGTCACGAACTTCTCAAAGAAACGCCACGTTCGCCGCGAAATCAGGCGCAGACCTTCCCGGCCTTGCGGACTCAATGCCTGTGCTTCTCTCTCCGGCGGCAAACTGATCCACCACGCCACCGCCGGCGCTGCTGCCCAAAGCGCCAAAAACGGAGCGGCAAACATCCAATTCCCGTGTGGCGCAAAAACCATCGCGACGATCGCGGCGCCGAGAATCGCAAATCCGCCCGCCATGCGCTTGTATGTGCCGAAGAACGTCAAATCGACTTGGGCCTTGGCCTGCGCTGCGGTAACCCATTCAAGCAAACGTCTGCGCGTAACCACCAGACGAACGAGAGTCCGGATGATTGCCACCGACATCAGCCACGCCTGGTATGCGAGGAATGTTAACGTCAATCCAATCTGAGACGCTCCGAGCATTAAATCGCTGAACAGGCCCTGAAAATGGCTTCGCCACGAAATGCCCTTGCGCCGCGGAATGAAATCGAAAAGCCACGGCAGTAATACCGGTATCGCCAGCGCCACAATAATGAACAGCATCCACACCCACGGATTGGGTGGCCTCAACACCCAGCCCGCAATCAGAGTTAGCAGTGTCGTCGGAGCCGACAAGGTGCGGCGCAGATTATCGAAGATCTTCCATCGGCCGATTGCTGGAATCTTGATCTGCTCGCCGCTTCCCGGTGCCGCACGATGCACGCCCAGCAGCCACGGCAAGAGTTGCCAATCTCCGCGTGCCCAACGGTCTTGGCGGGCGGAAATCGCTGCATACCGTGACGGAAATTCCTCGAATAATTCAACATCCGTAGCCAGACCAACGCGCGCAAAAATCCCCTCAAAAAGGTCGTGGCTCAAAAGCGAGTTGTCCGGCACTTTGCCGGCTAGTGCAGTCTCAAAAGCATCGATGTCGTAAATCCCCTTGCCCGTGTAGGAGCCTTCCCGGAATAAGTCTTGATACACATCCGAAACAGCGGCCGAATACGGATCAATCCCACCCGGGCCCGAATATATTTTTTGAGCAAGCGAACCCTCGCGGCCGATGGGCAGCGACGGCGTGATGCGCGGTTGCACGATTGCATAACCCTCCACCACGCGCCCGTCACGCGCGCTGAAGCGCGGCCTGTTCAGAGGGTGCGCCATCGTTCCTATCAGTCGAGCAGCCGTCCCGCGTGGCAAACGAGTGTCGGCATCAAGCGTGATCACGTAGCGCACGCTTCTCAGGTCGTCCGTAGGCTGGCCGCCGTTTGGTATGAACGTTGTGTCCGTAGCGCCGCGCAAAAGTCGGTTCAACTCGTGCAATTTTCCGCGCTTTCGCTCCCAACCCATCCATTTGCCTTCGCGTTCGTTCCACAGGCGCTTGCGATGGAAAAGGAAAAAGCGTTCGCCGCCTCCGGGCGCAGGCCCATGCCGTTGATTCAACTTTGATATGGCCTCGATCGCAGTCGCCAGTGATTCATCGTCGCCGGGAAGAGTCTCGGATGGTGCGTCGGCCCAATCAGAAAGCAGTGCGAAACGCAAATCTCCGTCCGGATTCGCCAGATAATGCACTTCGAGCCGCTCAACCTGCTCGCTCACATCCGCCGGCGTAGTCAGCAGGGTCGGCACAACAATGATCGTTCGCAATTCCGGAGGCACCTCGCGCAATTCCAGCCGCGGTAGCCTTCGTGGTCCCAGCGAGTCCATTACTGCACGATTGATAAGCGCGATCGCCAGGTCCGACGCGGGCACTGCCGCGAAGACTGCCAGGAGCAGGAGGCCCTTTTCACCCACACCAGTTTCAAAGCTCAACAACAGAGGCAGCGCCAGCAGGACTCCCGTGAGCAAAGCAATTGTCCCCAGATAGCCCGGGACCGCGCCCCGAATATATAAGCGCAGCAACCAGCGCCTTAGCGGAACATGAAAACCGAGCTCTCGCTCAAAGGCGGGACGTCCCCGCGAAATCAGGTAATAACCGGGCTCGGTTTTACGGTTGAGGTTGGGATCATCGCCGTTAGGCGAGCCGTCGCAAGTTTTGGAAGCGGCTTGCTGAACTTTTTTGACGACGCGCTCAGCGATTTCTATTTCCGAGTGTTTCGATCCCCGCGAAAGATCTTCAATCGCGTGACGATAGTTGTCGCGCGTCGCAAAGTCCATATCCGCAAAATGTGTGTCACGGCGGAGGATTTCGTCGACCAGGCTCACCGCCTCGAAGAATTCTGGCCAGTCGAATGCCGAAATCGAACGCATGCTGGTGACGATATTTCGCACCGAAACGTTCGAGGCGCCCTGTTCCTGATGCTCCGCGTGTACCACGTCATCCGCGGTTGTTCCCGCATCTGCCAAGCGCTTGTCCAGCCATCGCAGTACCGGCGCGACTTTCGGGTCCAAATCGCGCAAGCGCTGCACCAACTGCACAGCGAAGGCTGTTTCCATCGGCCGATCTTCAAATTCAGCCAGCGCTGCCTCTAAAGCTTCAGGCCGGGCGCTTGCGCCCAGCAATAGGTCGGCTAAACGGTCCGCTTCCTGACGTGCCGTGCGGCTGCGCACAATATGTTCGGCCAGCCGCCGAAGGTTCTCGATCAACACCACGCGAAGCGTGATGGCCACGGCCCATAGCTCGCCAATGGTTAACGGTTGCACACGCTGATAGGCCGACACGAAACGACGGAGCGTATCCGGATCGAAGCGGCTATCGGTGTGCGCCACGAACGCCCACGCCACTCCATAAACGCGCGGATATCCCTCCAAGTGTCCCGAAGCTAGTTTTGGAAGTGTGTGGTAATAACCGGTCGGCAAATCATCTTGAATCTCCCGAAGTTGCTCATCCACAATATGGAAGTTGTCAACCAACCATTCGGCCGCTGGCGTAATGGAAAGGCCTTGCTCGACGGCAAGCGAAGTGGCTCGATAGGAATCAAGCAGGACGCGTCCATTTTCCCTCACACGAGGTATCAACGGATGGCCGCGCATCGTTTTACTCGCGACAATCTGTGCCGCCGCCAGACTTTCAGCGTGCTGCTCCAGCCGCTCCAGGCTGAAAAGCTCAGCGCGAATCGGTTCAGCAATGTCGTGAAGCGTCGCGATCAATGGAAGGTTCTCTTTCATTCTAGAAATTCGATGGGGCTAAAGGAAGTTCGTCAAGTATAGGGAAGCGACTTCCCATTCTACTTCGAAGATCGGTAGCGTCGTGATAGGAGCGTTCCCCCAGGGCAAATTATATCCTCATCGGACGGCGCAATGGTGTTCGATAAGCGACTGCTGCAAATTTTCTCTCTCACGCTGAACCGCAGGCCCCAATCCGCGAGACCCATGATAGGGTTAAGTTAGCGTTTATATGAATTCGCGGCGATCAAACCCCAAATGACGAACCACCAGGGACCCACCTATTCGCGCAATAGATCCGATGACGCCATGCTGCATCACCTCCAACGTGAGACGTTCGCTTATTTCTTGCATGAAGCAAATCCGCGGAACGGGCTGATCCGCGACAAAACGAAAAAAGATTGGCCGGCGAGTATCGCTGCCACGGGCTTGGCGCTCGCTGCCTACCCCATCGGCGTCAAGCGCCGTTTTATGACGCGCGCAGCCGCCATTAAGCGCACGCTCGCCACTCTTCGTTTTCTCTACAACAGCACGCAAAGTACCGAGCTCGATGCGACCGGGTACCGCGGATTTTATTATCATTTTCTCGATATACGCACGGGCAAGCGTGCTTGGAAATGCGAGCTGTCCACGGTGGACTCGGCATTCCTGTTCGCGGGTGCGCTCACCGCGTCCGCATTTTTCGATCACGCCACGCCACAGGAAAGAGAAATTCGCAAACTGGCTGACTTCCTTTACCGTCGCGCCGACTGGCGATGGGCGCAGAATCGCGGATTAACCGTCACTCACGGCTGGAAACCGGAAACAGGATTCTTGAAGTATCGATGGAGAGGCTACGATGAGGCCTTGCTGCTGTACATTCTCGGCCTCGGTTCACCGACGCACCCGCTTTCGCCAAGAAGCTACTCAGCGTGGGCTTCCACGTATCGCTGGAAGACAATCTACGGGCACGAATTTCTCTATGCGGGACCCCTATTCGTTCATCAACTCTCGCATTTGTGGCTGAATTTTCGCGGCATTCAGGACGAACCAATGCGGCGGAAGGGAATCGATTATTTCGAAAATAGCCGCCGCGCTACGTTAGTGCAGCAAGAATACGCAATTCAAAATCCTCAGCAATTCGAGCACTACGCCGAGCACTGCTGGGGAATTACTGCAAGTGATGGACCAGGGCCCACCGCATGCCGGGTTAAAGGCGTCGACCGCAAGTTTTTTGGATACCTTGCGCGCGGCGTGCCATTTGGACCCGACGATGGCACCATCGCTCCGTGGGCCGTTGTTGCGTCGCTCCCATTTGCACCGGAGATCGTGCTGCCTACTATCCGGCACTTCAACACACTGCGCCTGCAGGAGAAGAATCCCTACGGATTCAAGGCCACGTTTAATCCCACCTACCCGCACAAGGGCAAGAGGCCCTACGGTTGGGTAACGCCGTGGCACTATGGAGTGAATCAAGGGCCAATCGTCATCATGATCGAGAATTACAGAACGGGCTTTCTCTGGCGTTTGATGCAGCGCTGCCCCTACGTGGTGACAGGCTTGCGCCGTGCGGGTTTCCGCAATGGCTGGCTGAAGCGAAAATAGAAAATTGTTCGAGTCTCGCGAACGCTTTACTGCGGAGGCTGGCTCGGCGTCGCGCCGATCTTCGTCCCAATCACTTCGCCAGAGATAACGATTTCCACGCGTCGATTTTTCTGGCGCCCTGCCGCGGTGCTGTTATCGGCCACCGGCGAAGTCATGCCAAGTCCCGTCGCCGTAATCGAATCGGCGTCCAGTCCTTGATCTACGAGATATTGCCGAACGGCTGTGGCGCGATGCTCCGACAAAGTCTGATTGAATTCCTCGGTTCCTACGTTATCCGTATATCCCTCAACGGCTAACTTCAAGCCGGGATGCGCCAGCACGATGCCGCTGAGTTTTGCCAGCCGTTCGCGCGCCTCGGGGCGCAGATCGTACTTTCCCGTGGCGAAGAGCACGTCGCCGATGTTGACGACGAGTCCCCTCGGCGTATCGTGCGTTTCGAGAATGCGGCTGAACTGCGCAAGTAATGTTGCGCGCAACTGCTGCTGTTCCTGTTCGGCTTTACTCGCAGCGTCGCGAGCCTGTTGCGCCTGCAACTGTGCCTGTTGCGCCTGCGCCTCCGCTTGTTGCTGTTGCGCCTGTGCAGCGAGGCGGGCCTGCGCTTCCTGGGTTGCTTCCAACTGAGCCTTTACTTGGGCTTCGTGCGCCTGTTCCGCTGCAATTTGAGCCTGCTGCGCCTGCAACTGCGCCTGTTGCGCTTGCGCCTGCGCTTGTTGCTGTTGCGCCTGCGCCTCGGCTCTGGCTTGCGCGTCCTTTGCAGCGGCCAACTGTGCTTCGAGGGCTTGCTTCTCCGCCTCCGCGCGACGCTGCGCCTCGGCCGCTTGATCCGCTTTAGCCTGGGCCTCGCGCTGAGCGGCTGCCGCCCGCTCCTGCGCCAGCCGTTCTTCATCTTGACGCTTAAGCGCTATGGTTATCGCGTCCTCAAATCCCTGGACAGCGTCTCGCGCCGCCGTTGGAACCGACTTCCGCTGTTTTCGCGCTTCGTAGTCTTCGGCGCGACTCATCGCGTCGGTGGCTTTGGTCCAGGAATCGGGAGCGTACTTGTCCGCCTGGCGCAATTTCGCAATCCGCATGGCATTGCGTGCTTCCAACAGGTCCAGCGGCACGTCCGGCGAAGCCTCGAGCGGCGGCAGATTCGCATCGTCGTAGCGGCCCCGGCGCAGCAACTCGTAGCTCGCGGCAACCGCATCCACCTTGCCCTGCGTGTCCGCGCGCACGACATTTTCGAGCACCACATCTTCGCTCGGAACCGTCACGCCAAAATCCGGCTCGGCGGTCACGATCATCCCGAACGTCTGCAAATCCGTCGTAGTCACCAGCTTGCTTTTCGTGCCCTCCAGAATCAGCTGCCCAAGATTGTTCGCGCGTCCCTCAGGCGTGATGGCCCACAGCACATAGGTCAGGTAAGGCGAACCAAACTGCGAAGGCGCGGACAAATTCTCAAATTTCGCGTCAATCGTAATCGCTCCGGACTTATTTCCGATTTTCGCCTCGCCGGTTCCTTGCGGAAGGAGAGCTGTGCCGCGAAAATTGATGTGCGTCGAACCCTTGGTGCGGTAATTGACCGCCTGGATGGTTCGCGTGATGTTGATGCTGATCACTGGAGCTTGCTGCTGCGGCTGTTGTTGTGACTGCCCTTGAGCCGGCAACGGCCGCGCGAGCAAGGAAAAACTCAGCAGCAAGCAGCTCAGCAGCAGGAAGCTAGGCCGCAAGAAGCTAGGCAAAAAGAAGCCAAGCCGCCCAATCAGCCGCGCTCGAGTTTCCCGCGCTCGTATTCTTACCGTTCCATTCATCGAAATCTTCTCCTCATAGCTTCTCGCCTCTTACCTTTTCGATCCCGTTTACATTTTTCCTTGGCTTGACGCAGCCGGCGACTGTTTCCTCACATACTTAAACACACTTCATGCACACGCAACGCAACCCGTGCGCACTTGAAACCTGAGAGTAAACCCCGCACGCCAGTGGCACAGGCCCGCATGCTGTGGCACAGGCTTCAGCCTGTGTGCCTTTCTTCTTGCCTCTCGTAGGGGCGCTGCTTGTTCATCCTGAGGAACGAAGGGCCGCGCCCGTTTCCGCCAGTTCGCCGCGCGTCCCA
>DATGJE010000220.1:0-8856 GCA_035295305.1 Candidatus Acidiferrales bacterium
GCAATTTACGATGCGTCACTGGCGGACGCAAATATCACCGTGCGCACTGAAGAAGCATTCGCGATGGTGCGGAAACTCGCGCGCGAAACTGGGTTGCTCATCGGCGTCAGTTCCGGTGCGGCGGTGTGCGCATGCCGCAAAGTCGCCGAAGGATTTGAACGCGGCGAGCGAGCCGTGATCGTCACAATTTTCCCTGATTCAGGCGACCGCTACCTGAGCGAGCGCTTCTGGAGCGAAGTGTAGACGGCGAAATGCTGATACTGAGACAAGCTTTGTTCGAACAGATCCAGGCGCACGGCGCGCGCGATTATCCTAACGAATGCTGCGGGGCTTTGTTGGGAAATGATGGCGGAACCGATCGGACCGTTCTTGGCCTCGTCCCCCTCGCGAATCAGCGCGACGATTCGCCGAGCAATCGCTTCGAGATTACTTCCGAAGATGTCCGCCTCGCCGAAAAAGCGGCCAGCGCGAAGGGTTGGGAGCTGATTGGCTGGTATCATTCGCATCCGGATTCGCCCGCGCGTCCCAGTGATTTCGACCGCGAGCACGCGTGGCCGTGGTACAGCTATATTATTTTTCGCGTCGAAAAAGCTGAACCGCAGGAGATGCGTTCCTGGCGTCTCAAAGATGACCGAGCCTCATACGCCGAAGAGGGCATCGAATACATTGCGGGCGCGCCCGCGTGAATCGTGATCTCTAAAAGACTGAAGGAGACAACACTCATGGCTGTGAAAGTAATTATCCCGACGCCGCTCCGGCAATTCGCCGGTAAGCACGAGAGCGTCAATCTCGAAGCCGGCACCGTCGGCGATGCATTGAATGCCCTCACGTTGCAATTCAGCGACCTGAAGAAACATCTTTATTCCGACGATGGCCGCTTGCGCAGCTTCGTCAACGTCTACGTCAACGATGAGGACATTCGCTATTTGCAAAGAGAAAAAACTGCCGTGCAGCAGGGCGACACGATCAGCATCGTGCCCTCCATCGCCGGCGGCGCTAAAGCTTGAAATCGGTACCGCAAAATTAAAGGACAACGAATCATGGCCACGCGATTGACGCAACCCGTTCCAACGCCCGCTACCGAACCGGCGCTGAGCAAGCAGGAAGTTCTTCGTTACAGCCGGCATCTGATCATGCCGGAAGTTGGCATGGACGGTCAGCTCAAGCTAAAAAATGCGAAAGTCCTGATGATCGGCTCCGGCGGACTCGGCGCGCCGCTTGGTCTTTATCTTGCGGCTGCGGGCGTCGGCCGCCTCGGCATCGTCGACTTCGACACAGTTGATTTCACGAATTTGCAGCGGCAGGTTACATTTGGCACGAGCGATGTCGGCCGCAAGAAACTTGAAGCGGCGCGCGAACGCCTGGCGAATCTCAACCCTGAAATTCAAATCGACACGTTCGAGACGCGGCTCAGCAGCGATAACGCGCTCGACATTTTGCGCGACTACGACATCGTCGTGGACGGCACGGATAATTTCCCCACGCGCTATTTGGTCAATGACGCCTGTGTGCTCCTCGGCAAACCTAATGTTTATGGCTCGATTTTCCGCTTCGAAGGCCAGGCAAGCATTTTTGGTTATCCGGGCGGCCCGTGCTATCGGTGCCTCTATCCGGAGCCGCCTCCGCCCGGCCTTGTGCCTTCTTGCGCCGAGGGCGGCGTCCTCGGCGTCTTGCCCGGCATCATCGGCTGCATTCAAGCCATGGAGACAATCAAACTCATCATCGGCAAGGGCGAGCCGCTTGTTGGCCGCCTGCTGCTTTTCGATGCGCTCGGAATGCGTTTCCGCGAATTGAAGCTCAGGAAGAATCCCGAATGTCCGGTTTGCGGCGCGCATCCCACGGTTACAAAGCTCATCGACTACGCGGAATTCTGCGGCATTCGCGGTGAAGAAGTCCCAGCGCAAACCGTCTCGGTTCCGGAAATCACGCCGAAGCAATTGAAGCAGCGCCTTGACCGTGGCGATGATATTTATATCCTCGACGTTCGCGAGCCGCACGAATATCAGATCTGCAATTTGCACGGCCATCTCTTCCCGCTCGGCGACCTTCCAAAACGCGTGAGTGAACTGGACAGCTCTCGCGAGATAGTGGCACACTGCCGAAGCGGCAAACGTTCTGGCGAGGCCGTCGAATTTCTGCTGAAGGCCGGATTCCGGAAAATTTCGAACTTGAAGGGCGGAATTCTGGCCTGGTCGGACGAAGTTGATCCATCCGTGCCAAAATACTAGGAAACGCCAGCCGTAAGCCCGGAGACAACAAAAATGGCGGGTACCAAAATTCTAATCAAAGATAACGGCTCGATTCGCGTCGAAGGCGATTTCGAGATCGTCGATTCACAAGGGCGAGTTTTCGGTCTCAATGGCCGCACTGCGGTCTCGCTTTGCCGTTGCGGCCACTCAGCCAATAAGCCATTTTGCGATGGCTCCCATAAAGAGTGCGGCTTTGTAAGTCCGGTTGAAGCCCGCGATCTCCCGCCCGTTCCGCCTCCGAAAATATAGTCCACGACTCTTTCACGTGGCAGTTCTCCTGCAGGTATAAGGAACGTTCGCGTTTCAGTTGGTAACAATTCTACCCGTCATAGACGCGCTTCCTTCCGAGCCTGGAACGCCATTTCCTTCGCTAGCCATAGTAAGCCACCTATTACCAGCAGCTTACAAAAATACTAGTACTGTACCAGAACGGCCAGTCGGTTGCTCTTTAACCTCTGTCGAGGCACGGGATTCGTGTGTCTCTCGGGGGGCCATTGCAGAGGCCAGTCGGTTTGCTGAAGATCATCACGCGGTTGAAGTGGGGCATCGTTTGGCTCTTCGTTGGAGCCTCGTTTCTCATATTTCTGTGGACGCTTCGCCATACCCATTTTTATCCGGACCCGCTTCTCGAGCGCTATCTCCAGCTTGCAAGCAGCGTCCTGGCCTTCACGTTTGCCGCAAACGCCCTGGTGCGGTTCCGCGGCATGCACGACCGCATCACGCTTATCCTTGCGTTCGCCTTCGGACTTGCGGGCCTCATCGAAATGGGCGCAAATCTTGCTCCCACGTTGGCGGGCCCTTCACTCACAGTCCCGCTGGCCTGGATGGTCAGCCGGACGTTGCTTGCAATCTTGCTTGTGGCGGCGCTGCTCGTCGACCGAAACCTCCCGCTGTCTCGCGAGCCCAACAAGGAAATCGCCTGGGCGCTGCTCATCGTTGGCGCCGTTTCCTATCTCACCAGCGTCGTCTTTTTCGCGGTTCCGACGACACCGAAGATTTATCCGCATGCCTTTATTCCGCGTCCGTGGGACCTGCTTCCCGCCGCAATTTACTTGGTGGCCGCGGTGGGGTTCTGGAAGCGTCTCGCACATCTCGATTCGTTGCTCGACCACGCGCTGTTCCTTTGCTGCGCGGCAAACGTGGCCTGCCATGTCGCCATGAGCCAGTCTTCCATGCGTTTCGACGCGGCCTCGGGCGCCGCTCAATTCTTTGAAGCCACGGGCTACGCGATCGTTCTGGCCGGCGCGCTTCTCGACAACGCCAAACTATTCGATCAGGTCAGCCGCCTGGCCATCAGCGATCCGCTCACCGGCCTCGCGAACTATCGCCGCTTGCTCGAAGTCATGGAAGCCGAGCTGCAGCGCGCGCAGCGCACCGGCCGCGGATTTGCCGTCCTGCTTCTCGATCTCGATGGCCTGAAAAAAATAAATGACAATTACGGCCACTTGGTTGGCAGCCAAGCGCTCAAGCGCCTGGCCAACGTGCTTCGCTATCACTGCCGGGGCATGGACACCGCTGCAAGATATGGCGGCGACGAGTTCGCGCTCGTCCTTCCGGAAGCCGAGGAAGCCGTGGCGGTTCAGGTCGCGCATCGCATTCGCAAGCGTTTGCTCGAGGACGGCCTCGAGCCGCGCATTTCCGTCAGCGCCGGCGTCGCCGTTTTTCCGCGCGACGGCCTGACGATCGAAAAACTCTTGCATTCGGCCGACAACGCGCTGTACGCAATGAAAGCGAATCGCAATTTGGAAGATGGGGAAAGTTTGCTTGACAATCCTGTCGGTAAACAGGGGGCTGGGGAATGGCAATCGGCGGAAAAAGGAAAACGAACAACCAGCAGGTAGAGCGGTGCGAACCGCGCTTGCCCATGCAGGTCGGGGTGCGCATCTCCGGGAATGCGTTCATGCCCGGCCTGGAGTCCACCTTCACGGAAAACGTCAGCTCGCGCGGCGCGCGCGTTCGCAGCGTCAGACGCTGGCGCGTCGGCGAAAGCATCTCCGTTCTGTCGCCCGAGGGGGGCTTCCGTTCGCTCGCCCGCGTTGCGTATTGCGAATCATCTCCCACGGGCTACACAATCGGAGTTGAGTTCCTCGAACTCGAAGGCCAGTGGGTCCTGGCCGCGGCGTCGCCAACTGTCGCGTGAGATTTCTGAGGCGTGTCTCGGGGAGGTTGTAAGGGCGGCCTTATGTCGCTCGCGTTTCCGTGTTCGAGTTTCTCCTATTGCACGAATCCAACATTCGGGTCAGGCATGGCCGGCCCCTCCGGAATCGCTCCGAACTGCGCTTCATACCGAGTGATGTTTTCACTCAGCGCCCGCAGCAGACGCTTCGCGTGCCCGGGACTCAGAATCACACTGCTTACCAATTTCCCTTGCGGCACGTTCGGGAAAATATAAATGAAGTTGAGCGTGAACTCTTCCGCGTTGTGATGAATCATCGCGAGATTGGTGTATTGCCCGACAAGCTCCTTTTCGTCGGCCTTGATTTGTACTTGCTGTTGCTGCGGCTTTGGCGCTTCGGTCATTGCGTCCTCCCCCCGCGTCTCCTGCTCACTATAGCAGAACTCGTCCGCACGGATTGACAACCCAAGCGGGATTTTTCCTTGCTCGACACTCCCCGGAACGGAAACCGTTGACGCTCGCGCATGTTAAGTGTAGTTTATTTCGTTAGTTCAACACGGTTAACTCATGTCTCGTCCGAAAGACAGCCGACCAACCACCGCGTATCAGCCCGCTCAACCCACCACAGAATCTGCCGCCACTTCTTCGATCGCTCGCGAACTCGTCGGGCAACTCACTCATGAAGATCGTGACCGCGCACGCGACCGTTGGCGCGTCGCCCGCGCCCGTTGGAAAGGCCGCGGCTGGAAGTCATTCGGCGGATTGCGTCTGCTCTGGCTCCTGGTTGGCCCAGGCGTGCTGGTTTTTCTCGGCGAGAACGATGCGCCCAGCATGCTTTCCTACTCCGCGACCGGCGCGCGTTTCGGCGTTGGCTTTTTCATCCCTTTTGTCATTCTCACATTCGCCATCGGCCTGATCGTTCAGGAAATGACCGTGCGTTTGGGCGCCGTCACCCATCGCGGCCATGCTGAGTTGATTTTCGACCGCTTCGGAAAATTCTGGGGCTTTTTCTCGATGGGCGACCTCGTTCTCGGAAATTTCCTCACGCTCGTCACCGAATTCATCGGCGTCCGCGCGGGACTCGGTTTCTTCGGCATTCGCCCGTCCATCGCCGTGGGAGCTGCGCTTGTCTTGGTCCTCGGTGCCATCACTACGGGCCGCTATTGGACTTGGGAGCGCATCACGCTAGGCCTCGCAATTTTCAACGGACTGTTCATTCCCGCCGCGCTGCTCGCGCATCCAGACTGGTCGCAGGTCGGGCATGCGCTTCTGACTTGGACGCCGCTGCCGCGCGGCGACCGCAGCGAAATCCTGCTGTTGATACTCGCCGACATCGGCGCCACCGTTACACCGTGGATGATCTTCTTCCAGCAAAGCGCGGTTGTCGACAAAGGCATGCAGCCGCGCGATATCGCCGCAGGCCGGCTGGATACGGTTTTGGGGACGCTGCTTGCATCCACGTTTGCAATTGCGGCCATTCTCGCTACGGTGCCGCTGTTCCACCACGGCATCAACGCCGCGGATTTTCAGGGAGCGCAATTTGCGCAAGCGCTCGAGCCTTGGATTGGCCATGTGGGTGCGTCTCTTTTCGCGCTGGGCATATTTGAAGCCGGAATCGTGGCGGCGATCGCCATCTCTACTTCCTCCGCGTACGCATTCGGAGAAATTCTTGGCACGGCACACAGTTTGAACCGCCCGATTCGCGAGGCTTGGCCGTTTTATCTTTTCTTGTTGGGCTCGGCGTGTGCTGCTGCGGCCCTGGTCTTGATTCCTCACGCGCCGCTCGAATTCATTATTTTGACGGTCAATGTGATCGCGGTTCTCGCCATGCCGCCGGCGCTCGCATTTTTGCTTTTGCTTGTGAATGACCACGACCTGATGGGCGAACACGCCAATGGGTTCTGGGGAAATCTCGCCGGCGTAACTGTCACCGTGCTCCTGGTCTGCGCGGGACTTGGCTTTGGCCTGTTCACAATTTTTCCGAAATTGCTGGGCGGTTGACGGCAGAGTCAGCGTCGATTCAAGATAAACTGGAGTTGAATTGAAGAAGGAAAAAACAAAACACCACGCTCAAGGCCATGATCCCGGAGCCGCGGCCGCGCACTCGGAGCGTCCTGACCTGCAGGATCCCAATGTTGTCCTGTCTCTCCTCGAAGCCGATCAGGTGGTTGCGGCAAAAACCCGCACGCGATTCGGCAAGCGCAATCTTTCCGTGGGGGCACGCTTGTTGCTGTGGGGCTTGCGCGTCTATGTGTTCGTCATGCTCGTGATTGTCCTCATCTCCGTGATTCGCGCGCTCCACGGCGGCCAGTGAAGAGAACACTTTCACGCACGTTGCCCAGTTCAGTTGGGTTCCCCCGTTTTTCCATTCGCGCATGCGAGCGCCTGCTCATCTTGGCGCTACTCGTAGTTTCCGCATTTGCATGTTTCGGTTGCGGCGGATGGAACGTCCCGCCCGATGCGAAGCAAATGAAAAATCCGATAGCGCTGAATACCGCAACTCTCGACTCCGCGCGTGTCCTTTATCGAAACGACTGTGCGAAGTGCCACGGCATCAATGGCGATGGAAAGAAGCCGGCGGACTCGATGTACTCTTACAGTACGAAACCCACGAATTTCACGGACGCCAACCTTGTGGATGCCATGAGCGATGGTGAAATATTTTGGAAGATTACCAATGGCAGGAAGCCGATGCCCAGTTTCAAGATCCGCTTGACCGACGAACAGCGCTGGGAATTAGTAAATTTAATTCGAATTTTCGCGCATCCCGCCAACGCACCTGCGCCGAAGTAATCAATCGTTGTTCAACCCCGGGCACTTCGGCAGGTCGTTGTTCTAATCTTTTACGTTTCGAAATACTTCGTCAGTGGCTCCCAATAATTCGCCTTCCATCCTGCAGCCAAGTCGTTGCCCTCGCCGCTCGGGAAGCCGGTGTGATCAAAAATAATTTTCGTTCCATCGCCCTGCTCCTGCAACTCAAATTTCGCAATGGAATAAACTCCCGCATCCCAGTCAGCATCTCTCCACGCTTGCACCACGCGTTCGTTCGGAGTCAGTTCCACATGCCGTCCAGAGATAACTCCTCCAAAGCATTTGAATGCTCCGCCAACGTCTCGGCTAATTTCGGCAGGAGGCGCGTTCTTGACGGTGCTGAACCTGGTCACCTTCGTGAATTGCCCTGCATCCGTGAGCGCTTCGTAAACGCGCTTCCGGCTCACCTTGAAGAAGACCTCTTGATGAATCGCTTCGGCGGTGTGGGAAACTTCTTCGCGTGCTCCGGCCGTAGATTGATGGGAGGCGCCGCTGAACCTCAATGCAGCTCCCGCAAGACCAATCGCTGGAAAAAGCGATGCCAACCGGGCCGAAATTTCTCTGCGGCTAAAGAGATTTGAGTTCATGGCGTCTCCTCGGCACAACGTAATGCAAACCCGCCCCGTTATTTAATCTTCGCGAGCGCGTCAGCGACTTCCTTCATATCGGGAAGCTGCAAAATCTCGTAATTCTTGAACCACGCCAGCTTTCCATTACGATCCACAATCGCGATCGCGCGGCCGGTGATTCCTTTTTCAGGCAAATATACGCCGAACTTTTCCGCGACGGCTCCGCGCGGCTGAAAATCCGCCAACAGCGGATACCGTATGCCCATTTTCTCCGCCCACGCTTTGTGCGACCACACGCTGTCCACCGAAAGCCCCAGCACTTGCGCGTCGAGCTTCTCGAAATTCTTCATGTCGTTCACGAAGCAGACGTGCTCGTTCGTGCACACCGGACTCCAGTCGAGCGGATAAAAAACAATCACGACATTTTTCTTTCCTTTGAAATCTCCTAGCTTCACATCTTTTTGATCTTGATCCTTCAGTGCGAATTCCGGTGCAACTGCTCCCACGGCAATCGGCATGTTTCCTCCTCGAATGTTTTGTCGCTGATGATGGCGCCGGCGAATTGCTTCACCGGAAAAACAACTCATCATAACTGATGGACCTACACGAGACAAACAGGCGCGAGCGCATATATAATCTCGCGATGAAAATTGTGCGTTTCATCGTTCTTGTGGCCGTGATTGCGGTAGCGACTGGCGCTCAAGGCAAACCCGGAACCCCTCCCGCTGCCAAACCAGCTTCGACGAAACAGATGGTCTTACCGAGCCACGGCGGGATGCTGCTCGGCATTTTCTACCTTGCCGCTGGCGCAGGTCCGCATCCGACGGCGGTCCTCTTTCACGGCTTTCCCGGCTATGAGCAGAATCTTGACATCGCGCAGTTCCTTCGCGCTCATGGCTGGAACGTTTTGGCCATGCATTACCGCGGCTCCTGGGGAGTGAAGGGCGATTTTTCATTCGAGCACGCTGCCGAAGACGCGGACACGCAAGTGCGTTTTCTCCTAGCTCCGGCGAACGCGCAGAAATACGAAATCGACACGCGTCACGTCATCGTCATCGGGCACAGCATGGGCGGATATATGGCCGCTTCAGCCGCTGCGCACAATAAGCAA
>DATGJE010000221.1:0-5828 GCA_035295305.1 Candidatus Acidiferrales bacterium
TAATGGAGCGAGCGGCGTGAGGCATCTTCGAGCAGCGACTGCGTCTTGGGATCCACTTTTGGTCCTTTCCATAAAGCTTCCAGGCTGCCTTCTGTTATAGCTGGCGTTATAGCTCGGTGTCGAGGAGGTTGGTTGAATCGCGGTCAATTCATGTCGGCCATCTTGGAAGGGAGATGCGACGGCGGGACTTTTGCAGCGGCATTTTGTGGCGTTAGGACGAAAACGGTGCAACTTCCGGCGGGTTGGCCCGTGACGCCGAGCGCTGCGTTGAGATATTGAACAGCGGCGTCGCGTTGCGGGGAATCGAAGACCACGACAGCGGAAAGATTCAGACGGCGAATCGTCGTGGGAATGGAAGGGCGGTCCGCAGCGGGATTGACTGGTGTGTGATACGTGCCTTGGAGGGACATCAAAGAACGCAGAAGCGAAAGATCGTAGAACTCGTGCCAGACATCGCGGGGAACATAAGACAAGTAGCCATCGACGAGAGCGAAGCGTCCACCGTCGGTGAGTTGCATCCACATGGCCTTTTGAACGTAGGGCCACTGTTGGAGAGGGAAGGTGAGGACTGCGCCGCGTTGTGCGCTTGCAGGTAAAGTGCAGCTTTGAAGAGGAGCGGTCGTATCTGAAGGCGCGGCGGGGTCGACGATGGAGGATTTGGGAAATGGAACGGTGATTGATTCGAGGACGAGCAGTGCGCCCGCGGCAAAGACGAGCACGCTCTTGTGCCAATTTTTTTGCAAATTGTCGAGACACCAGGAGAGGCCGATGGCGCTCAAGATAGCGAGGCAGAGCAAGACAATGACGTCGAAGCGCGCGGGAACGGAAACGAAACGCGCGAAGCGAAAATGGTAAAGCAGCGCGGCGGGGCCGGGGATTCCCGTGAGTCTGCCGAGGATGCGAATTTCAGGTCCCAGGGACAATAGATAAAAAAAGACTGCGGCGATGGCCGCGCGCATCGTCCATTGCGGCTGCTTGGCGCGGCCCTTCCAGATTCCGAGGATGGCGAAGAGAAGCAGGAGTGGGCCGGCGTAGACGGTGCCTTCGAACCCGGCGACGAAAATTCGTGCGTCGAGACCGTGCGCGAAATTGCCGAGGAGCACGTTGTTCCAACTGGGTATCAGGAGACCGAGCGCGTCGGCAGAATATTGAACCACATGGGCCGTCGTCCGCGGAGCGGGCACGTCGGAGCGATTCCCAAGCAGCATGATGAGCAATGGCGAGAACGCGACGACGAAAGTGGCGGCCGCGACGGTGAGAGCCAGCCAGGTTCGCTGGAGCAATGCGCGGGCATTGGATGCTCCAGCGACTGCGAGGGCGACGGCGAGGATTACGGCGGTGAGCATGATGCAGAAGACTGTGTAGTTGTAGTGCGCGAGAGCTGTGAGAAGCAAGGCCACGCCCGCGAGGATTCCGTCTTTCCACGAAGGAGCCTGTTTTCGGAGGAGATTGTCCAATGCGAGGACGTAGAGGGGAATCGGAAAAGCAGTGACGAGGCTTAAGTGCCCCAGCGCGTGGGCGAGAAGAAACGGGCCGAGTCCGAAAGCGATGCCGCCGAAGAGCGCGGCGGTTTCGTTGCGGCAAATCCGGAAGCAGAGCAATCGCGCGAAGAACGCGGCGAGGGCCAACTGCAAAATCAGCGACAAATTATAGGCGATGACAGGGTCGGCAAGCAGGCTGAGAGGCAAAGCCAAAATTCCGGCGAGGGGATCGAGCGTGCTCCATGCCAGATTTGCACGGGCGGGATAGAAGAGCAGGTGGGTGTAGAAAGGATTGTGGCCCGACGCGACGGCTCTAGCGAAATGCCAGAGGAACCAAGCGTGCTGGAAATTGTCCCCGGGATAGCCGAGGAGCGCGGACGCCGGCGAAAGAGACGCCGGCAGCGTGAAAATTGCCGCGGCAATCACGCAGAGCAGAAAAGTCAGCAGATGGTTGCGCATGGGTGCGGGCGAGAACGTGACGCGCGCAGAATGAGAAGAACGCCGGATGGGATCGTTACGACGCGGAGACTCGATTGAATTTTGCAGGTGGAAACCAATCAGAAGCCAGTAAGTGTGTCGAACGAGAACCAGGAATTTGATCGGGAATGAGTTTAACCTACGCGGGCGACGGCAGACCATCGCAATTTGCCGGTTGCGTGATTATTGAAGACGCGGTCTGCGTCCGCGGTTTGCCGCGCAGGCACGTGGTTCTAGTTACGAATATCAGATAAGAAGAGAAGAGGCGGGCCCGCTTTCAGGGGCGTTTTCGAGCGAGGCACGGCCCCCGTTACTTTGTTCCCGCTGCACAGACCCGAGGATTTCGCGAAGTTCCTGCAGGGTGGAAGGCTCGATGAAGAATTCGCTGTCAATTCCGCACGAATGTAATTGCGCCAGGCTGGCGGGAGGAATCGGTGTGCTCATCAGGATGATTCGCGTGTTCGGCGAGACCCTCTTGATTCGACCGGACAATTCAACACCAATAAGGCCGGGGATCAGGAGGTTAATGAACGCGAGATCGAACTGCTGGGTGCGGGCCACGTCCGTGATGCGCGTGGCAGAGTTTTCATTTTCGTAGACGACGCTGGTGATTTCGGCGCCTTCGTCGCGGAACAATCGTTCGAGGTATTGAAGCACCGCAGCGTTGCAATCCACGATCAGGATTTTCATAAGATGGCCCGTTGCTCCCGGCGGGCGCGTTAGTTCCGTGCTGGCTCCGTCTCCGGGAGGCAGCGCTCTCGTTACCATACAGTAACGCAAGTGAGCGATATTATACAGTGTCCATAAGTGCTCATTCAATTATGAAATGACATTTCTAGGGGGGCAATTGCTTGGCGATTGCTCGAGGTTTTTGGGTAAGATCGAGGTCCTGTAACGGCCATTGAGGCCCAGGAAGTACCGGGCAGAGATTTGCAATGCTGGTCTTAGGGTAAAGGAAATTTACATGCCATCTGCGTTTCCGGCGGCAAGCTCTGGCCCGACCGCGGAACACGCTGCCGCGCGGCGGCGGGGTTGGTGCACTGGCGTGGCGATTGTGATTTACATCGCGTGCGCCACAATCCTTGCGCACCTCTTGACTGGCGGGCGTTACGGCTTTCATCGCGACGAACTGGCGACGTTGGATGACGCGCGTCATCTGGCCTGGGGCTATGTCGCCTATCCTCCGCTGACTCCTTTTTTCGGACGTCTTTCGCTGATTCTCTTCGGAACTTCGCTCGCAGGGTTCCGCTTCTTCGCCGCGCTTGCGGAAGCCGTGGCCGTGGTTCTGACGGGCCTGATGGCGCGCGAACTCGGCGGAGACCGAGGCGCTCAGGTGGTGGCAGCCGTTGCGGCGGTGCCGTTTTGCCTGGCTGGCGGGGCGCTGATGCAGTACGTTTCGTTCGATTATCTTTTCTGGGTGTTGACTGCGTACTTCGTGATTCGGTTGTTGAAATCCGAAGACCCGCGCTGGTGGGTCACCATCGGCTGCGCCATCGGATTCGGCATGATGAGCAAGTACTCGATGCCCTTTTTCGTCGCGGGCCTCGCAGTAGGAGTGCTGTTCACGGATGCTCGCCGATGCCTTGCGAGCAAATGGCTGTGGTACGGCGTTGGCGTCTCGCTATTGATTTTTCTTCCCAACTTTTTGTGGCAGGCGAGGCATCATTTTGTTTCTCTCGATTTCCTGCGTCACATCCACGCGCGCGACATTCGCATTGGGCGAACCAAGGATTTTCTGCCCGGCCAATTGATTGTGACCCTGCTTGCGTTTCCGCTGTGGATGGCGGGTCTGTATGCGTATTTCTTTTCGCGCATGGGCAAGCGCTTTCGCGTGCTGGGCTGGATGTACGGGGTTCCGCTGGTGCTGTTCATCATCGTCAAGGGCCGCAGTTATTATCTGGCCGGAGCTTATCCGATGCTCTACGCCGCGGGCAGCGTTTGGGGAGAGCAATGGCTGGCGTCTTTGCGGCGCGGCGCGGCCGTTGCGATCCGCGCGCTGGCGTGGACGGCGCTTGTGGCTGACATCGCCATCGCGGCAGCTTTCACGTTGCCGATGGCTCGGGTGAATTCCAAGTGGTGGAACGTGGCTGTGAAAGCGAATGGTGATCTGCGCGAGGAAGTTGGCTGGCCTGAACTTGTGCAGACCGTGGCGAAGATTCGCGATTCGTTGCCCGCGCAGGAGCGCGCGCATCTTGGCATTCTCGCCGGAAATTACGGGGAAGCGGGCGCCATCGATCTCTACGGGCCGCGCTACGGCTTGCCGGCTGCAATCAGCGGCGTCAATTCATTTTGGCTGCGCGGGTATGGCGAGCCTCCTCCGGAGACGCTGATTGTTGTGGGGCTGTCGCCCCATTTCGTGCAAAGTAATTTCAACGCGTGCCAGCTTGCGGGGCACACGTGGAACCAATTCGGCGTCGAAAACGAAGAGACGCGCGACCATCCGGATATTTTTGTGTGCCGCGGTTTGAAGCAAAGATGGCCGGAGTTCTGGAAGGACTTTCAGTATTACGGGTAGTTGGAGGAAGAGCTGGCGCAGGAAGTCGCTCACCAGGACTCCAGTGGTGCCTAAATTAACGCCGTGTGTGGATGTTCCGCCCGAGCCCTCGACCAAATCAGGAAACCATCGACGCCCGCTGAAAAGCCCCACGCTCACAAAACCGAACATGGGGCACCCGAAAAACCAAGCGCTATAGCGTTCAACTTGCCGGAGGCGAAAAGTCCCGGCGCAGCCGGCAGGTCGCGCTAGGATCTGGTTACGGCTTGCTTCCAGGGGCTGGTTTTTGCCAGTGGTCGGCGTAGCTGAATTTTTCGGGTTCGGGCGGCGGCAGACCGGCTTCACGCTTTCGGCGGCGAAAATGGATAAGGGTGTAGACAAGCCACGAGTAAAGCAGCCAGTTGAGAATCGCACCTATGACCATCCAACCGGGCCAAAAGTTATGACCATGTGCGAGCATCGATGGAAAAGCGATGATCGCTCCCGGAAACAATAGAGCAAAGAAGAAACCTTTCCCAATCGTCTCATTGTTCCCGAAGAAGGAGGGTACCTTAAACACCAGAATCCACAACGTGCCCATCACCAGGCCAGTGATCAACGCAGCCTGAATCCAGTCTGCGTAGGGGCTGCGACTTCGTCTCTCTGTGTTCCTTCCTAGCATGGCGTACCGGAGCACGCTCCAACGCAGCTTTATACAAGAGCCTTATCGCGCATGGAAGTCAAAAACCGCACCTTTTGCGAAACGCGCAAAGGATGCGACACCCACCGTGGTTTCAGGGGATGCCTCGATGAACGCCGTGTGTAGTGTTTCGCCAAGCCTTCCACGGACTCCGGAAGCTATCGACGGCGCTGAAAAGCCCCACGCTCACGAACCGAGCATGGGGCACCCGAAAAACCAAACACTAAAGCGTTCCCAACCCTGAAGCCCGGAGGCCGAGTTTCGACTTCGGAGAAGAAAAGCTGCGGCGCACCCGGCAGTTCAGATAAAACCGACGCCAGGATCAGCCAAGATCGCCGTCGTCTTCCGACTCGATGTCCGTTACTGGGGTGAGCGCATCAAGAGCCGCGGCTAGATCTTGCTCGCGCACCAGAATTTGAAACCCCGCGCCGGACCATGCAACGTGTTCGCGCATTCCTCCTACCGAGTCAGCCTGTATCGTCGCCTGAATGCCGGCATTTTCGAGCCCACCTTTGGCCAACTCCGCCTCAATGCGGCGACCGAACGCTTTGACGACAACAAGACTAGGCTGCTGCATGGCGGTATTATACGCCCGGAATCGCGTCCAAAGGCGCGGCACTCTGATGCTGCGACGCTGCTTGAAGAGAGCTGTGTTGGGATTGTTGAAGAAACGAAGCGGGAAAAAACTGGCGCGCCC
>DATGJE010000222.1:0-4934 GCA_035295305.1 Candidatus Acidiferrales bacterium
CGAAGACCGGCGTCACTGCCCCAGAGCGTGTCTCTGTTTGCCGCTGCAATTGACCAGCATCGGCGGGCGCGCGGAGGCGCTGCCTGTGACCCTGGTGACAAAAAATATTAGCTCGACGGGAATTTATTTTTTGGCTCCGCGCGTGATTGAGCCGGGCACCGCGATTGAGCTGGAAGTGGCGCTGGTGGAACGGCCGCTGGGCCGCGGCAGCGTGCGCTTGCGCACAGCGGCGCACGTGGTACGCATCGACATATGCGAAGTTCCGGGATGGAACGGTTTTGCGGCGTCGTTCGACGACATCGATTTTCAGCGCGACGACCGGATTCCGCTGGCCTCCGAGGCGCACTAAAAGTTCACCGCGAATTTCCCGCGACGTCCTACCGTGTTCGTAAAACAATCCCGGATTTCCGCGCGCGCAATCCTCTTCGATTGGGATGGAACACTGCTCGATTCCTTTCGCGCGGACGCTCGCGCCTACCAGTCCATGTTTCGCGCGCTCGAGATTCCGTGGACCGCGCGCGATTTGGCGCGGCATTATTCTCCCGACTGGTATCGCGTCTACGAAGCCGCGCGAATTCCTCGCGACAAGTGGGAACTGGCCGACAGGCTCTGGGGCCGCGCGTATCAGAAGGAAAATCTGAGATTGCTCCCCGGCGTGCGGAAAATGCTCGCGAGGCTGCAGCGCGATTTTGTGCTGGGGCTCGTGACGAGCGGCGATGCAAAACGCGTGCGACGGCAGCTTCGTCACTTTGAATTCACCGGGCTTTTTCGCACGTGCATTTGCGCGGAAGATGCGCTGCGCCGCAAGCCGCATCCCGCGCCTCTCAAATACGCAATGCGCTGCATAAAGATGCGCGCGCAGGATTGTATTTATGTGGGAGACGCTCCAGAAGACATTGAAATGGCGCGGCGGGCGGGAGTGCGTTCCATCGGCGTGATTGGGCCGTTTCCCAGCGCGCGGCGAATTCGCGCGGCGCGGCCCGATATGCTGCTAACGTCGATACTGGATTTGCCCGGCGTGATCACGCCAGATGTTCGTATGTCAAACGTTGACGCGCGAGAATGACGTGCTCGATTAATTTTGTGCGGGCTGCTTCGCGAGCTTTGGCGGCACGGGCAATGGGACTGCTGGTTCGGCTTTGAAATTCTCCGAACGCACAATCAGACGAATGGGAACACTGACCTTCGGAGTCTTTACTACGCCATCCGAGCGGATATACGTGGGAAACCACAAGTGTCCGGTGAGATTTTCGCGGTAGGTTTCGAACATGCTGAATGGAAATCCATTCGGCGCGTTGCCCGCATCGGTGACGAACTGGCCGTAACTTTTGACGATGGCGAAATCCTGATTGTCGATCCAGATGACTCCGTCGAAGAGCGGCTTACGGCTGATTGTTTTCGGCTGCACGCGAAAAATTAGCGTATTGATCTGGTCGAGTTTTTCCTCTCCTTCATAGGAGAGCTTGTAGAGAGGGAGCTGATCGGTCGTCAGAAAGAAAAGCGGAAAGCCGTCCAACGTCTTCACATCTTCGAGCGAAAATTCCGTAAAGTGCAGAGTGGACTCGGGAGGCTTGACGACGCGCTCGTAGCGTTGACCGTCGGCCTTGGAATATTCCTGACCGGTGAACGTGAATTGCCCGCCGTGGTCGGCCAACTCCTCCACTTTGACCGTCTGGTCGATACTGCCCGCATCATAAGCTTTCTTGATTAAGTCTTCATTTTGCGTGAAGCGGTGAATGATTTCGTCGGCGGGAAGCGGAGGAGCGCCGGGGTCGGGCTTTACGGGAAGCCGCTTGACTTCGAACTTTGGGGGCGGAGTGATCGGTCCGGCGACCTGCGCGCGAGCGGGCATGCCGACTACAACAATGCCAGCAAGAATTGCCAGTAAGGGCGCAGCCTGTTTTGGCCCGTTCATTTCGTTTTCTTAGATGCAGCAAAGCGAGTTTGTGATTACCGATATAACTTGGACGCGGGGAACCCAAATTCCCCCCGCTTGCCCTAGGCGAGATCATATCAGTCATTGGCATGGCACGGGGCATGGGTTTGCTTGCAGGCTGGTGGGAGCTGAGTCATAATTCCGAAACTCTAACGAGCTATAGGAAAGAGCAGGCCCAGTCCATGATCTGTCCCCATTGCCGGACAGAAAACAATGACGAAGTTTCGTCCTGCTCGAAGTGTGGCTCGTCGTTTGATTTACAAATCGACGTTGACCAAACGATGGACTCGCCGGCGCCTTCATCCGCGGCCGAGGAAAGAACGCCGCGAACGCCTAGCGGCTCTTCACGAGGAACGCGTGGCAGCGCCGGTTCTGCTTCCTCATCAAGAACCGGGGCGCGCTCTTCGGTAGGCATGTACGGGGTGCTCGAGCCAGGCGACGAACTCGGGGAGCGCTACCGCATCGAAGCTCTACTCGGGCAGGGCGGCATGGGCCGGGTTTACAAGGCCTATGACAGAGCACTCGACCGCACGGTTGCGCTGAAAGTGCTGCAACCGGAGCTTACCTCGGATCCGAACGCGATGCAGCGTTTCAAGCAAGAGCTGCTGCTGGCCAGCCGCATTTCTCACAAAAACATTCTGCGCATCCACGACCTCGGCGAAGCAGACGGGGTGAAGTTCATCTCCATGGCGTATGTGGAGGGACAGGACCTGCATCATTTGCTTCGCGAACAGGGCAAGCTGCCCACGGCGCGGGCGCAGAAAATCGCCGAACAGCTTTGCGAAGCGTTGGACGCGGCGCATTCCGAAGGCGTAGTGCATCGCGATTTGAAACCGCAAAACATTTTGATGGGCAAAGACGACCACGTTTATGTTTCGGATTTTGGCCTGGCAAAATCGCTCGAATCCAGCACGGCGGGAATGACGCGCACGGGACAATTTCTGGGAACGCCGCGTTACATGGCTCCCGAGCAGGTGGAAGCCAAAACCGTGGACCACAGGACTGACCTTTATGCGCTGGGCTTGATCCTGTTCGAGATGGTGACGGGCGAAGATGCATTCAAGGGCGACTCCACGCTGCAAGTCATGTATCGCCGCGTGAAGGAAAAACCGCCGAATCCGAAGCAGTTAAATCCCGAAGTGCCGGATAACCTAGCGCGCGTGACGCTTCGCTGCCTGGAGCGAGATCCGGACCGGCGATACCCGAACGCGAAAGAAATTCTGGCGGATTTGCACTCTGGACGAGCCACTCCGGCTGGGCGCAGCGTGCAACTGGCGCTGCCGGAATTAGGGAAACGCTGGTGGTACGTGGCTGCCAGCGTAGCGGCGGTTTTGATTATGATTTTCGCCGTTCCGTCGATTCGGCACATGATCTTCCGAAGCGAGCCAACCGGTACAGGATCGGCGCCGCCGCCGGGAGTGCCTTCGCTGGCCAAGGGGCGATTTGTGGCAGTGTTGCCCCTGCAGGTGTTGGGCGACCAAACGCAACTGGGCTATCTGGCGCAAGGTATCGAGGAGGCGCTTTCGGCAAAGCTATTTCAGTTAAAAGATATTCGCGTGACTTCACCGGACGCGGCTGGGAGGGTGAATCAGAAGCAGTCGCTGCCGAAAATCGCAAGAGACCTGGGCGCGAACCTGCTGGTGCAGGGAGTGCTGCAAGGCTCCGGCGACAAGATCCGGATAATTGTGAACCTGGAGGATGTAGCGAACGGCAAGCAGCTGTGGAGCGAAGAATTTAACGGGGTCACAGGCGATCTGTTCACGCTGGAAGATCAGATTTACACCCGGTTGGTGCCGGCGCTCAACGTGAGCCCGACCAATGACGAGCTTGCCAAGGCAGAGGCCAGACCGACGGACAACGTCGCGGCCTATGACCTTTATCTTCGTGGCCGTAACGCATTGCGCAATCACGACAGCAAGAACATTCAGTCGGGGCTCGATTACTTCAACCAAGCGCTGAAGCAGGACCGGTCATTTGCGCTGGCGTACACAGGAATCGCGGACGCCAGCCTCCGCATGTACGTAATCAAGAAGGATAATTTCTGGACACAAAAGGCTCTGGCTGCGGCCCAGCAAGCGGAACAGCTAAACGACAAGCTGCCTGAGGTGCACAGCACGCTGGGCAGCGTTTACAGTGCAACGGGCAAATACGCAGAGGCCGTGGCCGAGCTGAAACGCGCGCTGTCACTAGCGCCGACTTCGGATGAAGCCTATCGGCGATTGGGAGAAGCTTACCTGCTCAGCGGTAACGGAAGCCAGGCTATTGAGGCCTTTCAAAAAGCTATTCTTCTGAACCCGTACTATTGGGGGAATCAGCAAGCACTCGGGAGAGCATATTTTAATTTGGGGAATTACCCTAAAGCTCTGGACGCATTCCAGCAAGTCACCGTGCTCGAACCTGACATCGGCGCTGGCTACGAGAATATGGGGAACGTGTATCTCCAGGAGGGCAAATACCGAGAGTGCATTCCCTATTTTCAACACGCGCTTCAAATCGAGCCTTATTGGACGACATATTCAAATCTCGGAATGGCCTACTTTTACTTGAAGCAATACGCGGATTCGGCGGGGATGTTCGAGAAAGCCGTGACGCTGAATCCGAATGATGCGCAGGCGGTGGTAAATCTGGCGGACGCGTACAGGTGGTCCGGCCAGCAGGACAAAGCCCGGAGCACGTATCAGCAGGCCATTTCTTTGGGATATAAGGAGTTGGAAGTCAATCCCCAGAGTGCTTCGTCGATGGCGCAGATGGCGCTCTCCTATGCCAAGATTGGGGACGCGGAGCAAGCGGATCGTTTCATCGGGCGCGCCAGAAGCATCGACAAGAGCAACGTGGACTACATATATTTTCAGGCGGAAATTAATGCAATCCTAAACCGGCCAGGGCCTGCGTTGAAATCGCTGCGGGAGGCGTTCGAGAAGCACTATCCGGCGGACTTTGCAAGCGGAGAGCCTGACTTGCAGAACCTGCAGAAAAATCCGGAATTCGCGGCGTTACT
>DATGJE010000223.1:0-6999 GCA_035295305.1 Candidatus Acidiferrales bacterium
GGCGACCGCGCTGGTGAAAGCGCCCCTAACATGGCCGAAAAGCTGGGATTCGAGCAGGTCAACCGGAATCGACCCGGTATTTACGGCGATAAACGGCTTTTCCGCTCGTGGGGAAGCGGCATGAATGGCCTTAGCGATGACCTCTTTTCCAGTGCCGCTTTCACCGGCGATTAAAATCGTGGAGCGCGAAGGACCCACCTGCGCCACTAGGTCGAGAACGGCAAGCATTTTTTCGCTCTTGCCTACGATGTTGGGAAAATTGTAACGCTCTTTTAGGGCGCGTTTGAGCTGCACGTTCTCTTCGCGCAGCCGGCTGCCTTCGATAGCGAGCGCGACCTGGGAGAGAAGTTCGTCATTTGACCATGGCTTGGTGATGTAATCTTGCGCGCCGTTTTTGAACGCCGCGCGAGCCATGTCGATCGAGCCATAAGCAGTGATCAGAATGATGGAAAGCTGGGGATCGCGACGATGAATTTCACGCAGCAATTCGATGCCATTGCGGTCCGGCAAACTCACATCGAGCAGAAGTAGGTCGAAAGGCTGATCCCCCAATCGAGCCAGGCCCGCTTCGCCGGTCTCCGCTTCGGTCACCGTGTAGCCTTCGGAGGAAAGCAGAGCCTGAAGGCCTTCGCGGATTTCTACTTCGTCGTCGATGACAAGGATGGAGCCTTTAGGCATGGACAGCTTTCCTTGCCACCGGGAACTCGAGGCGGAACGACGTGCCCTTTTCCGCAGTGGAGCGAACTTCCAGCTTGCCCGCGTGCTCTTTTACGATTCCGTAGCTAACGGAAAGCCCGAGGCCGGTGCCGCGTCCTGAAGCCTTCGTAGTGAAGAAAGGATCAAAGACGCGGTGGATGTGCTCGGGGCGAATGCCAACGCCGGTGTCCGTGACCTCGACTTCGACCGAACCATTGTAAGCGGCCGTGCGAACTTCGAGCATGCCGCCGTTCGGCATGGCATCGCGCGCGTTCATGAACAGGTTCAGGAACACCTGCTGCAAGCGGGTGGTCGAACCCAAAACGACGGGCAATGTGTCAGTGAAGTTGCGTATCACGTTGACTCGCGCTGCCTTGAATGGATGCTGAACCAGACTCAAAGTTTCATCCAGAACCGAATTGAGGTCGACCTCGACGAACTCCGCTCCGCCTGTGCGCGAGAAATTGAGCAGGTTGTTGACGATCTCACTGGCCCGGAAGGTCTGCTTGACGATTTTGTCAATCGTCTTCTGGCGCGTGTCTTCCGGCGGTATCTGTTTGCCGAGCATCTGAATGTAATTTGAAATAACGGCGAGGGGGGTGTTGACTTCGTGAGCCACGCCAGCGGCGAGCAGGCCGAGCGACGTCAGCTTCTCGTTTTGGACCATCTGCTCTTCCAGGCGAACACGCTGCGTAATGTCGTCGAGAAGAATCAAGCGGCCGAGGCGCTGACCGCTCTTGCCCACCAGTGGAGCGAAGGAAGCATTTACGACGAAACGCTGCGTGCTCGGGCCATAAAGCCGGAATTTGTAGATGCTGGCAACATGCTCTTCGCGGGCATGGGAAGCGATTTCCGCGACCAAGTCCGCAGGAAGCACGTCCCTCAAAGCGCGACCCACGGCTTGCTCACGCGGAATGCCGATGAGGCGTTCCATCTGCGGATTCCAGGACTCGATGCAATCTTCGAGGTCAACCGTAAGCACGCCGATATTCAGGGACTCGATGATGTTTTCGTGGAATTCCTTCAGACGCTCAATTTGCAGAGCTTTCTGCTCGAGAGAATTATAGAGACGCGCATTTTCGATGGCGATGGCGAGATAGCCTGCAATGGTGTCGAGGAGTTCGATGTCGTCGCTGGTCAGGTAATCACCATCGACCGTTTTGCCGAGGCCGAGAACCGCCACGACGTGATCGCGGAAGCGGCAGGCGATGAAATAATTGAGGCCAAGCTGTTCAAGCGTGTGACGCACAGCTTCGGTTTCGCCAGGACCGCGCGTGGATTCAAAGAACAAGCAGGCCTGCGCCAGCGCAGGGCGCTCCGCTAGATTCAGGAAACTCAGATCGAGCGGCGATTGCGCCTGCACGCCGAGCGAACGCGAGAACTGGAAAGTCCCCGGGTTCTCAGGATTCTCGAGAAAAACGGCGAGACGGTCGACAAGCAATGTTTGCGAAATGCGGTCTAGAACGGAGCCCAGAAGCGGCTCGATACGAACTTCATTCGTGAGCGTGCGGCCGAACTCAATGAGCGTGCGGCGGTAATTTAGGCGGTCGCGATAGAAGAAGTGGTCGAGGCGTGCCTGCATCCAGTCGCGCAGCGGTTGAAAAAGAAATGCAGCCACGACAATCGCGACTACCGTGCCGGACGCACCGGCTGAACCTGTCGAATGAAACAGCAGGCCAATGATGGCCACGGTGGCGAAATAAACCGCAACGATCGCAGCCGTCGCGAGCGTGTAGGCAATTCCGCGCTTGAAAATAATGTCGACGTCCATCAACCGGTAGCGAATGATGGCGTAGCCGAAGCACAATGGGATAAGGACCAAGGAGAATGCCGATGCCGTCATCCATCCCGAGGGGATGATGCCCGCGAAGATTGGAACAATATAAAACGCAAGGAATGGGACTACGCCGACGAAAGTGCCGAAGGTGACCCACTTCAATTGCTGCCGCAGCAAGCCGGTGGGCGCACGAAGATAACTGAGCAGAAAAATTACGCCCGCCGCCAGAAAGTACACGCCCCAGTAAGCGAACTCAATTTGATCGAGGCGGAAGCGGCTTTCAATCGACGGCATCAAGTCGAGTGCTGCAGTGGCCACGCTCACGTGCAAAAAAAGCAGCGCGGCAGGCACGGCGTAAATGGCGGCAAGCCAGAATTTCAGATTGCGGACGCGGCGCTCCGGAAAAACGAGCGCGAAATGGACAAAAAGGGCGGCTTGCAGAAGAAGAGCAACGACGTTTGACCAATAAATCGTCCAGTCAAACGAGTTCAGCTTACCGCTGTAACGGAACGCGTAAAAAATGAAGGAGACGAGGCAAAAGATATAGAAATGTACAGCCCGCGGCGCAGTCCAACGACGCAGAAAAATAAAGACGCCGATGAAAAGATAGAGCAACGATAAAATACCAAAGCAGTTCCAGATGAGGGTGGGCTTTTCCGCGGGTGCGGTGAGGACGTTGGCCTGGAACGATGCTCCGTCGCGAATAAGCTGATACGGCACCTTCGACCATATACCGGCACGCAAAAGTTGCCGCGTGACTTGCGTGGCGCGTTGCACGGGAACGCCGTCCACCGCCGAAACAACGTCGCCAGGCTGGATTCCAGCCTTAGCGGCAGGGGAAGCCGGCGTGACCCGCCAGGCTTGGACTCCGGAAGGGCTGTCCAACCACGCAACGCCATCGTCGGGCATGGCGAATTGCGAGCGTTGGACGAAGTTCAGGCAGCCAAAGACGAAGGCTGCCAGCGTCAGAAAGGCCAGCAGGGCCGCAGCTAATCGCATTCGCAAACTATCATTCATTGGCGGTGCCAAGGCACAGTTACACCACTCCGCTGAAACCTGTGCACGTTGAGTTCCAGAAGATGGGATTTTGCGGGGCTCATAAGCTGCTCAGAATCAGATTAATGCCGGAAGTCCCTCACTGCGCTACATGTTGGTTCCATATTTCAGGAGAGGGGATACCAAATCCAGTACCGCCCCCGATGGTTCAGAACTGGACGCTGATCCCGCCGCGGAATGTCCGATAAGCCGCCACCATAACGATCCGGCCGTCTCGGGTTGTCATAGGGACATATCCCTGAGCCAAAAGGTTCCCGAAGTCGGCCATCGCTTGCATGCGGTGCAAGCAAGGAATGGGCTGGTGGATTACCAGATTAAAATATGGATCCAAATGGAAGAATGCCTCGCCGTATTCATCTTGCCGGGAAACGACCATGCCATTGATCCATTTGTAACCTGTGGTGAGCTGAGTTCCCAGAACCGGAATTCGGGAGGAGACTGAGCCTGCAATGCTGTGACGATATTGTGTGCTCAGCGCGTCGCGTAGGCTGCCGTCCGACTGCGTATTCGCTACTGGAGCGAGCGCCCCGGCCCAGGCATATACGACGGTCGCTGAAAGATCCTTGGAAAACTTTTGCTGGTAGGCGGCGCGAGCTCCCCAGGAATCGGAAGTCCCCGCGTCATAGGCGAAGCCATTCGTGAAGAAATCCTGAAGGAAATTGGCATTGTCGATCACATTGCCCTGGCCGAAGACAGCCGTGTCGTTCGAGCGATCATGGAATCCCGCGAACATTAGCCGGCTGTGATGCGCAAAAAGACGCTCCACGGCGAGCTCTTCGTGCCAGCCGTCCTCAAGGACGGGCCGCCCGTCACGGAAAAGCATCGTTGGGAATGCATCGAGGGAATCCAGCGCGGATTCGAGTGGCGCAGTAGCTTCGGGGCTCGACTCCGGCCACGGGCGCGAGGCGAGCAATAGAGAAGCCTGCCAGTCAGGCGAGATTCGAACCGCCAACTCCGCGCGAGGTCGAAGACCCGTCGTCGTTCCGCTTCCCAGGCTAGTCAGCAAATATTCGGCGCCGTAGCGAAGTGTAACGGCGTCGCTCAGAGCGAGAACGCCGGTCTGGTCAAGACGCAAGCCCCGGAACATCGGCCCATCCGCACCCAGGCGGGACTGACGCACGACGAGACTGGTGGAGGGACCGGCCTTTCCGCTACCTTCAGGGAGCCAGAGAGTGGCAAAGCCGCCGCTGGTGGCTTGGCTTTCGTAACTGACCTGACCAGCGACGAGAAGCTGGCCGGTTGCGCCAATGCCTTCGTCGAAGGCAAAAGACGTGGCGGGCGAGTCAGAAAAACCAGTAGCTGACCCCGGACGCATGCCGGAGGTGAAATCGATGCGACTGCGCGGCAGGCGATTGGAAGATGCCACTTCGCTCGACGATTCCTGTCCTTGTGCAAGGACAAGCCGTCCATTCTGCCAGCGCAAGATGGGACGTGTGCTCGCCGATGAACGCAGCACCCAGCCCCATTCGGCCTCGTCCGGTTTTTCATTCGAGCGTCGCTGCAAATCGCTGAGCCCCGTGAAAAGAGAGCCAAGCTCAATCTGCAAGCTGGTGGTGCGGCTGCTTGTGACAGGCACACTCGGCTGAAGCGAGGGCAGGAACCCCGCGAGCGTCACGTTTACGGAGTAGATTCCCGGCAGAAGCGCGGCCGTAGCGAAGCGTCCGTGCTCATTGGTGAGCAAGCGTACGGAAGTCGGGCTCAGCGATTTCGCCGTGACCACAACCGTAGCGCCCATTTGCGGCACGCCGCTTGGATCGAGCACAACGCCGGCGATTTTTCCTGTCTGAGATTCCGCGGCGACCGGGGACGCAACGCCAGCGAACAATCCGAGAATTAAAATCAACGCGCCAAAGAGTCGAGAGTTCATATTGCTTTTACCTCCCGTCATCATTTCGAGGGAGCCCGCACCGTGAAATTCGCCGAAGGAGAAATTGTCTGCTTGTCGTCGTTGTCGGTGATCTGAATCTGGAGTTTATAGCTGCCCGGCGCCAGTGACTTAAGGTCGAGGGCCTTCTCAATCCAGATTTCTTCGCCATGCTGATTATATTGCCGTGAATTTTCCGAGAACTTCACGACCGGAGCGTTGCTTTCATTCAAAACTTGATACTGGATTGTGGCATCGCCCTCATGAGTTTTGGGATCAACTTTGAGATTGTAAACCTGCAGGAAAATGCCCATCTGTCCGCCTTCATCGAAGATGGCATTGAGCTTCGGACGGACTTTGAGATCTCCCAGGACAAATTCTCCCAGGCCGATATCTCGCGAAGAAACTTTTTGAATTTCGTCCGCGAGGATAAGGGAGCTGGCGCCGAGTTGATCGTCCTGGAAGCGCGGAACTTGCAAGCGAGTGTTGATCACTCCGAGATTGCCGCTATTGGTGTCTTTGAGAACCACATCGAGCCGATAGAGGCCGGGACGTAAAGGCAGAGCCTTCTGATAAATGTTGTATCCCTTCAAATATTGCTGCATCAGCGAGTCGGGCGTATCGGCTGAGACAGTGTCTTCGAAGGTCTGGACGACGCGGCCGCTGACACTGGTCACGCGAGCGAACAGGTGCAGTGTGGCAATTTGCACGCCGTTTTTGTCCTGGAAGCTCATGTCCTTGTTGGGAATCTGAATGGTGATGGGGACGAGATCCGTGTCGTCAGTGATTCGCAGGAAATCGGAATGACAGTCAAAGTGGATTTGGTTCGCGGTCATCCGCGTATCCACCACCTCTTCGAGATCCTTGAATTTCACCGGAGGAGGTGTCTGAATCTTGGCATAGAGATCCAGGCGGCTAAATTCGTTCTGGCTTTCGAGCTGTCCTCCGAGCGGCTGCGCGTCATGAGTGCCATCAGTGTTCTGGAAGCGCTGGGTCTTGGAAGCCATGCCCATGGCTTCCATCGTGGTCAAGCCAGCCCCAGGGACGTTCAGCAAGGCGTCTTTCTCGCTGGGATCCATGGTGAGGTGATACTCACCGCTGCCGGAGGGATCGACGAATTCTATTTCAACGTTTTCGCCGATACCTGGCAGATAGCGGTAACGCCAATCCTCGAACGGATACGTTGACGTCTCGCCGCCGCCTTCCTCGAAAGGCCGATTGTAAGGTCCGCCAGCAGGGTGAGAATCTGTTTCGTCAGGCTTGCCCCACATGATGTAAATGCGGCCGCGATCAGTCTTCCATCCGGGAATTCCAGAAGAGTAGTGCTCATTGGTATAAGCGATGCGCCGGTAGTATTCCTCTTTGTAAGTGTTCTCAGCGGATTCGGGATCGGGATTGCGGCGCTGCCAGAAGTTCTCGATGAAATTCTCGCGCTCTTCGTTCGTTTCGAGATGCAGGAAAGCGGAACGCTCTTCGGATGTGATGATGTACGAGACAGGACCATTAAGCCACTGGCGATACACGGGGAGAAGCTCTTGCTCGAGACTCTTCTGTTTTTTCTTTTTTGCTTTTTCCAGTTGTTTGGCTGAGTTATCCTGGTCTTGGT